>JACPTB010000007.1 GCA_016192995.1 Candidatus Woesearchaeota archaeon | reverse complement strand
GTCAGAGCGAGAAAAAGAATTAACAAAACAAAAGAACTAGCATGGAAAATTCTTAGTTATAACATTGAACGATTGGGAAATAGCTTATTTAGGTTATGGGAAGCCATATCTCTCGGGACAGAGCCGATTTAAATGGCTCTGTGAGAATAACCGCGTAGACCACCGCAGGGACAAAACAAATAATCAATGTTATTCCCTTGTTCATCCAATGCCTGCCATTCCCAGCGGTCAGGATTTTCTTTTGATGGCCCCCGAAACACTGCAAGATTGCGGTCAATAATTGCATTGCTTTCTTTTTCAAGTTCAGGTAGTAATTCAGCGCAGCTCTTTTCCATGCAAAAATCAAATCTTCCTTTATCAGCTGCTACATTGCTGCCAATATAATTAGTAATGCCAGTTTTATGCTGAAATAAAAGCATCACAACATGGACTCCAGAATGCAAACACCGGATTTTTTCTCTCCTAATTGGATCAATCGCAACTTCAACCTTATCACCAACCTTTAAACCATGCCCTTCTTCAAGGATATAAATAATATCTTTCTGATCTTCGGAAAGAACTGCAGCAACTACTTTTTTGCCGCCAATAGTTCCTTGATCTGAAGCCTGACCACCAGCAAAAGCAAAGAATACTGTTTGATCTAATAAAATGTCATTGCCATTGACTGAAACAACATTTGCAGTGCAATGAGTCAGATAAGGATTTTCGCGAAACAGTTTTTTAGTTGACATAAAGAAAGAGTAAATAAGAAGGAATATTTAAAAGTAATGAAAAGATCATCCAATAATCACATCATCAGCATTCCTAGCACTCCTACAAAAATCACTAGTGCAAATGATTTCAAAGCTTTCTCAGCAAAACTTTGAGAGCCAAAAAAATAAGGAATAACTGCTTTCATAGCAGTGTTGATCATAACTGCGATGGTAATGCTGGTCGCTGCAACTGATGCAGATATATGAACATTTTTAAGAAGACTAACAATGCTCAGGGTGATGGCATTTAGTTCTGTAGTGCCTGAAATAGCTGATACCACATAAACTCCAATACTGCCATACAAAATTGAGCCTAATTTTGAAAGTAATAATATCACAATAAAAAATAAGGTGAACTTAAGGGCTGGAGCAAGAGCAAAAGGTGTTGATACTGTTAAAGGATATTTTTTAGTGGTATGGTCTTTAAGTGCAAAATAAGCATTGACAAATCCAGCAATCATCATTAATCCTAGAGGTATGATAAGAGTTTTAAATAATGCAGGGGATAAAATAAGAATAATGAATAAGATTCGTAAGAGCATCGTTGAAGATGAAATTAAAATCCCTACTAAAAGCAAATGATCCATTGATGTTCTTTTTTTAGATTGCATACTGAGAGCAAAGGTTACTGATGTGCTTGAAACTAAGCCACCCAGAAAACCAGTAATACCTAATCCTCTGCTTACCCCATATATTTTGATGAGAATATAACCAATAAAACTTATCCCAGTGATAAAAACTACCATCAACCAGATATTATAAGGATTGAATACATTTAATGCGCCAAGGAGCTGGTTTGATAGACCTAGATTAAGAAGCATATTGTTAAGATAAGGAATATCTAAAAGTGAATAGTTAACATTAGGAAGAAAAGGAAGAATTACTAATGAAATCAAAGCAAATTTTAAGGTTGCTGAAAGCTCAGTATACTCTATGCGTTTTGCAAATTGATGTAATGATGGCTTAAGCGCAAGGACAATAACAACAAACACGGTAAATACTACGGCTAACTTAACCATACCAATGGTGCAAAGTAATCCAAGAAAAAAAGAGATAATAGAAGTAAGCTCTGTTGTTGATCCTACACGTTTGAAGTGATAACCGGTGATAATATACCCTACAATAGCTAGGAGAAAAAAACCAAATGAGACAACACCTAATAATAAGACACTGTTAAATACTGTTGTAGTTAAATAACCTGTCAACCCGCCAAAAAAAGAGATAAGAATAAAGGTTCTAAACCCACCAAAATCAGTCAAATGGTTTTTTTGCAGTTCTACTTCGCGTTCTAAACCAATAAGAGCGCCTAAGCCTATGGCTATGACAAAATTAAGCAATACTGATGATTCAAACATATAAACCCTCTTTTTTAGATCGACTTATAATAAAGTATTATCTAAAAAAGAGAGTTTATATATTTTGCTTTATTTTGGGCTTCATCCAAAAATCCCAAAGATATATAAACAAATTATAATAAGCTTAGTAGATGTCATTGCAAAAACAGCAAATCGAAACACTAAGAAAAGCGCTTGAAGATTCAGTAAGGCCTTTGTTCTTTTTTGATGATGATCCTGATGGATTAACGGCATTTCTCTTATTATATCGTTTTAAGAAAGAAGGTCATGGAGTTATTGTAAAAAGTTTGCCATGTATAGATGTAAGCTTTCTTAAAAAAGTTGAAGAATATCAACCAGATACAATATTTGTGTTAGATGTTCCATCTATGGATCAAGATTTTATTGATAAAGTGAAAGTCCCTATATTCTGGATTGATCATCACAAGCCTCAAAATAACACTAAGGTATATTACTGTAATCCCAGAGTCTATGATGATACCGATAATAGGCCAACAAATTATTGGGCATATCAAGTAGTGCAGCAAGATACATGGATTGCATTAGTTGGCTGTATAGCTGATTGGTATCTGCCTGAATTTGCTCAAGAATTTCCAGCGTTAGTTTCCGATAATATTAAAAGAATCGAAGATGCATTATTTACCACAAAAGCAGGCAAATTAGCGAGAATTTTCTCATTTATTCTTAAAGGGAAAAATGATGATGTTATGAAATCAATAAAAGTGTTAACGAGAATTACTGATGCTGAAGAGATACTTGAGCAAAAAACTGCCCAAGGAAAATTTATTTACAAACGATTTGAGAAAATGAACAAGGAGTATGAAGCTTTGCTGGGGGGTATTGGAAAGAATAATATCATTGGTGATTTGCTGTTTTTCAGCTATCAGCAAAATAAGACTTCGATGACATCTGATTTGGCAAATGAACTCCAATATCGTTTTCCTGGCAAGGTGATTTTAATGTGCCGTGAACATGGTGGAGAGATGAAGTGCAGCTTACGTGCGCAATTTCTTGATCTGGCAAAAGTACTTGAAAAATCACTAGTTGGCATTGAAGGATATGGTGGGGGGCATAAACACGCATGTGGTGCTTGTATTAAATCAGAGGATTTCGAACGATTTAAGGAAAGTTTGAAAGAAAATATTACCTATGAATTGAAAAATCAAAAGTAAAAATATTTAAACTACTAAATAAAAAAATACTTCATGCTCTCTGCGTCAAATTCTAAACAAATTTTCTTGATAGCAATAACAGCGATTTTTACTATACTGTTAATGACCTTTATTGGCATTAATTCTACTAATAAAATTATTGATAGTACTGAAGATATAGCTGGCCATGCATTTAAAGCTGAACTATGTTCTAGTGACAATGATTGTAAAAAGCTAGGGACAACTTGCTATGAAAATAAAATTTGTTTAACGCAAGCGCAGATAAAAAGGATTGAAAACAACCCTCTTAAGAATCAAATTTTAGCAAACTTATTTGATCAAAGTATAAAAGCGAGCAAGGAAAAAGTAGGAGAAACAACTCAGCTGGGGTGTCAGGATTCTGATACAAGCAAGGTTAATTATTTTAATTATCCTTTTTCTCTTTATCAATTTATTAATGTGGACATAAAAGGTACTATACAAGGAATAGATCCTTCTACAAAAAAACCTTCGATGTATGAAGACCGGTGTTGGTCATCCACACGTGTCTTGGAATATTTTTGTGATTTGCAAACAGGAATGATTTCATGGAATTCTTTCGACTGCCCTGAGAAGACTGTTTGTGAAGATGGCTTATGTAAAAAAACTGATGAAACAATAACAATCACTGAAAAAGCAATTGAAATAGATAAAGTACTAGAGATTAATGTTAAACAGATTGGTGCAAGAGCAGATGGTATTACCGATGACGGTTCACTTTTTCAAAAAGCTCTTGATGAACTTTCAGAAAAAGGAGGAGGAAAACTCTTTATTCCTCAAGGGACATACCTTATAGATACGAGCTTGATAGTAGATAGTAATATTGAAATATATGGGCAAGGAGAAACATCTCTATTAAGACGTGGACCAACGCCATCTTATGTCCCTTTGTACCTCGGAGAGGATTGTGAAGAGAAATCTGCATTTAAAGGTACACCGCTTTTTTGGAACAGTAAATATAACTGTGGAAATCAAAATATCGTGATTAGAGATCTCCACATAGACGGTAGTTTGGTTGACATTAAGCAATTACCCAAAAACATGTATGCGGGAGGCCCCATGATTGCATTTTCTGCTATAAAAGACACTCATATTAAAAATATTAAGATTACCAATGCTCCCCAAGATGGTATTTTTTTCAGGAATGGAGGGGTAAGAACATCTATTACTGATTCAATTATAGACGGAGCTTTAATGCAATGGGGAAATGGAAGGTATATTAATATTGAAATGCATAGCAATGGGAATTTTCATACAGAAGAAGAGCCAGTTCATATTGAAAATAATCAATTAGTCATAAGAAGCCCTGGATTTTGCCATGAGGGTGGTGATGAAAGTCTTAGAAAACAATGCACGCAGGATAGTGACTGTAAAAGTAATAAATGTTCTTCCCCTTCAGAGATAGCAGGCATCGGTGCAACAGTAACAGCGATAAATGATATTCATGATTTTTATCCATCGTTAATAATAAAAAATAATGAGATTAGTATCTCAAATAAACATACTGCGATCAACTGTTATTCATGTAAAAATAGTATGATTGTTGGAAATAATATTAAAGCAATGAACCCTCTTAAAGATCAGATTAGTGGATTATATACGGGTATAAGCGTCAGTGGTGAACTCGTCATTAAAAATAATGAATTGATTGGAAGCAATAAACCAGATGATGGGAGAGGAATTCTTGTCGATGGAGGATCAAATAGCATAGTCGAAGATAATACTATTATCAACAAAGACATTACCTTTGGCTTAGCACAAATAGAACTACGAGGGCAGACTAATTTCCAAATAAAAAACAATAAGATCATGAATGGTGCTGGGGGGCATGGGATAGTAATAGGAAGTTGCCAAAAAGAGGTCACGACAGAACAAGGGATGATTAGTGGCAATGGAATTGATATGCCAAGAATAAGTGGCACCATCTCTATGCCCCTTGTATTAAGAAGAGCAAAAGATATGACAACTCAAGGAAACATAGTTACACCAAAACAAGAGATACAAATACAATGTTAATAAACTATGAAAACACAACTTATAAAAAGTAGGTTACTTCTAACTACAACATGGTATTCATAGCACCTTCCATTCTAACAGTTCCATTAGCTAACGTAAAAACTGCACTCGAAGAAGTAAAAACTGCAGATTTTATTCATGTTGATGTGATGGACGGTGAATTTGTACCTCAAATAACACATTTCTGGAACATAAAAAACGTGCTTTTTGTAAAAAAGAATACAAAAATACCTCTTATTTGCCATCTTATGGTTGAACATCCTCTAAAAGTGATCAGAGAATATGCAAAAGCAGGAGCTTCATGGTTGTCTCTTCACATTGAATGTAAAGATAATATCAACGATACTATAAAAGAATGCAAAAAATACAACCTTAAAACAGGCATTGCAATAAATCCTGAAACCTCATTAGAAAAAGTATTTCCTTATTTAAAAAAAATAGATTATATATTAGTCATGTCAGTTCACCCAGGTAAAGGCGGACAAGGCTATCTGGATGAAGCAACACAAAAAATTAAAAAACTTAATAATATAAGAATACAACAAAAGTTAGGATTCCTTATTGAAGTTGATGGTGGTATTAAAGAATATAACGCTTTTGCACCGATAAACGCAGGTGCAGATATCATTGTATCAGGAACTGGCATTTTCAATGCTAAAAACAAAGAAGAGGTTATCAAAAATATGAAAAACATTATTTTGCTTGGCGCAGATCATGGTGGTTTTAACTTTAAAGAAAAATTAAAACAGTATTTAACAAAAAAAGGACTGAGGTACAAAGATCTTGGCGCTCATAAAGAAGAAAGCACTGATGACTACCCTGATTTTGCCAAGAAAGTTGCTCAAGGGATTCTCAAAAAAGAAGGCGCCAAAGGAATTCTCATTTGTAGGTCAGGAGAAGGAATGTCAGTAACTGCCAACCGTTATAAGGGAATTTATGCATCACTTTGCTTAAATAAAAAAATGGCTCAACAATCACGGGAGCACGGCAATGCAAATGTTCTTTGTCTTGGTGCTGATCTTAATACTGAAAAAGAATTGCTTGAAATAGCCGATGTTTGGTTACATACTCCTTTTAGTAACGACAAACGACATGTACGAAGGTTGAAAAAGATAGATAAAAAATAATTTAGGTCTAGATTGATAGTTAATTAGTCTAATGCTTAGTATTACAGTTATATTTAAATATAAGTTAGATTCCCAAAAAGAGTATGAAATATATTAATTTCACACCTGAACAACAAATTGAATTCATGATCAAAGTAAAAAATAATAGCGCTCTGACATGGAAAACTATCATACAAGAATTAAAAATGAGTAGAGCTATGGTTTTCTGTTACCTTAATGGATCATCAAAAATTCCCGAACATAATTATTATAAGCTTTGCCAACTGGGTAATATTAAAACAGAAATTTTTCCTTTAATTGAAATTAAAAATAAAACTGAGCCTATTTTATTGCCAGGGAAAATTGATGAAAGACTAGCAGAATTAGTAGGCATTATAGCTGGCGATGGACATGTATCATCTATCAATTATGAGATTTCAATAACGTGCCACAAAATTTTGGATCGTCATTATATATTCGAGCATGTTGCTAAACTATTCAAAGAATTATTTGAAATAACTCCTAAGATACGAGATGCTAAGAAAACAAAAGGAATAAAATGTATAGTCAATTCAAAAATACTTTTTTATTTTATGACTGAGAAATTTAAGCACCCTGCAGGTAAGAAAAAAGGAAGGCTTTTAATTCCAAAAGAAATTGAAGAGAATAATCAATGGTTAAAAGCATATATCAGGGGATTATTTGATACTGATGGAAGTATTTATTTTAGAAGAGAAAAAAGCATGGTTATTTCAATTATTAGTGCGGATGCTATTTTTTTAGATCAGGTTAGACAAGCACTTAAAACATTAGGGTATAGTCCTTCAGTAAGTGGAAAAAATCTTTACATTTATGATCAATCTCAGATCAAGAGATTCTTCAATGAAATAAATCCTGCAAATAAAAAGCATAACGACAAATACATTAACTTTATAAAACAGAATTATGTTCTTACGCCTAACGCGTCGGTGGTCTAATGGCTACAATCTATAACGATTGCCATAAATGACTTCGGCCTTCCAAGCCGACTATCCGGGTTCGAATCCCGGCCGGCGCATACTTTATATATTCAAGGTAACATTCTCATCAAAGTTCATTCGTACAACCGAACGAAGTGAGTGTTGTACTTGCTGTGTTTTCCCGAGGCTTTTCTTAAAAGGCTCTCCGGCTTCGAATCCCGGCCGGTGTATATTATTTCAGTAGATTCGAAAGTAAAATCGAAAGATAAATAAATCATAAGATTCATAGAGAAAGAGTGTGGGATTTTAGCCCCAGCACTCTGTCTATGAATTACCATACCATAGACAAATACCTGAAAAGGTTTCTAAATGATATATTTTGTGGTGTTTCTTGCAAGTACGTATTAAGTCTGTGGTTTAGCGCCTACTTTTGTGAAGCTCTTAACATCAAGTTCTTGAGGATTTTTCGGAGTTCCAGAGAGAAAAATCCAATGTTAAATTACTTTTGAAGCTGAACTGGCGCTAAACCTGAAAAAGACTTAATACGTACGATGTTACTTTCGAATCTACTGTATTTACCGCAAACTTAATTAACTTCAATTCTCTCTAGCCGATGATGATCAAAAAAATTAAGCAAAACCCTAAATCCATTCTTGTTTTCTGTGCCCATAGCGATGACCAGATCATAGGAGTAGGTGGAAGTTTAGCTAAATATGCCCATGAAGGCTACGCTATTTACACCTATATCATGTCATACGGTGAAAAATCACATCCGCATCTCCAGAAAAATATCATTGCCAACATGAGACTAAAAGAATCAGAAGCTGCAAACAAAGTTATTGGAGGCAGAGAAGTATTTTGTTTTGGTGTGAGAGAAGGTAAATTTCCAGAACAATTTCAAAAATATCATGTTAAAGAGCGGATTATGAATGAAATCAAAGAACGAAATCCTGAAAAAGTATTTACCCACTCTATTGATGATCCTTTGCCTGATCATCATGCAACATTCGATTTGATTAAAGAAACAATAACAGAAATGAAATTTAAAGGTGATGCTTATTCATTTGAGATTTGGAATTTATTTACTGCGCGTGATAGAAAAAAACCAAGGCTTGTTGTTGATACCACAGAAACTTTCAAAAAAAAAATAGAAGGATTAAAATGCTTTAAAAGCCAAAAAGTTGCGTTGTTTTGGCTATTACCCGTAAGTTACATTCGAGCAATAATCAATGGTATGAACTACCGGATAAAATATGCTGAAACATTTTATAAAATAAATTAAACATGAAAAAATTATTAATTGCAACCGACTGTTTCCTCCCGCGTTGGGATGGAGTTACAAGATTTCTCATAGAGATATTGCCTTACTTAAAAGCAAAATATCATATTACCATTATTGCACCAGAATTTGAAGGAATATTCCATCAAATAGAGGGAGTGGAAACAATAAGACTGCCAACAATGAAGATGAGTTTTGGTGATATTCAATTCTCATGGTTTCATTATCGTAAAATAAAACACTTAGTAAGGGAGCATGATATTATCTTCAGTCAGACTATTGGCCCTATCGGAATATCAGCTATCAAAGCTGGCAAAAAACACAAGAAACCAGTTATTGCATTTATTCATAGTATTGACTGGGAATTAACGACAAAAAGTATTGATAAATTCAAAAGCATTATTCATGCTGGAACAAAATTTCTTGCAAGGCGAATGTATAACAAATGCAACTTATTAATAGTGCCTTTTGATGAGGTTGGAGATTTATTAAGAAAAAATGGCATTAAAACGCCATATACAACAGTACATCTCGGCACAAATTTGCAGAGATTTATGCCACCAGAGAATAAAGAGCACGCTAAAGAATTGCTTGACCTTCCAAAAGAGGCTATAATTATTGGTTTCCATGGAAGGTTCGGGCGTGAGAAAGATCTCATTACCTTATACCGCGCCTTTAGAAAATTAGAGAAAAAATACAACAAGATTAAACTATTATTAATAGGAAAAGGAGTTAAAAGTATTGAGCGTATGTTCACTTCAGAGAGAAATATCATATTACCTGGTTCAACAAATAACGTTATTCCCTATTTGCAGGCAATGGATATATATGTGCTGCCTTCTTTGACCGAAACAACATCATTAAGTACATTAGAAGCTATGGCATGCTGCTTACCGGTTATTGTTACTCCTGTAGGCTACGTGAAACAATATGTAAAAGAAAAAGAAAATGGGATGTTTTTTCCCTTTAGAAATTCACTTGTTTTAGCAATGAAACTTGAAATGCTGATCAACAACCCAAAACTGCGGGAAGCACTCGGGAGAAATGGGAGAAGAGCTGTTGAAAGATATTTCAGCTGGGAAAAAACAGCCAATGGAATAATGAAAGTGTTGCAACAGTTTTAATATAAATAAGCTAGATCATAAAGCTTAAATAACATAAAATAAACCTTTCTTTATGAGCCTTAATGAATTAGTTGAATATCTTTGTCTTACTGTTGATCAGAAATTAGCTTACCAAAGAGAACATCAAATTTCATTTGGTGATTTATACAGACGAGCGACGCAGATTGATTTAGGTTCAGATGAAGATATTGTAAGCATACCTTATGCATCATTAGCTTCTCTATTAGATGTTACCACAACTGATCTTTATAGGTTAACCGACCAAAAATATCTTAGGTGGATTAGAGGTGTTGAAGGAACAAAATCTGGATATGACGTTGAACAAATCAGAGAATTAGTTAAACAAAGATTCAAAAGTCTCTCATTAGAAGATGCACAATCATACTTTAGAAGGTATACAGAGATCACACCAGAAAAAAAAGCGATTTTTAAAGATTTAACTTTTGAATATTTACCGCAACGAAGAAGAATGAGAATAAGTAATTTCGGAGGCGTACTTTATGCTTTACGTGACCATGGCAATGAAAGTGCGAATTTAAAAAAGCTTGCGCAAAGAAAAAAGAAAAAAAGATCAAAAGGTAGAACAGCACAAAGATCTTTAGGAAATAGCCTTGTTTATTATGAAAAACATTATCCAGGATTAAGCAGGGGAAGAGTACAAATAGTTGATCCTTCACTTTATAAGGCTTTGTCAGATCAACATTATCTCAGATATGTACCTTTTGCAGATGGTAGTATTGAGGTGGCACTTGATCCATATCTATTAATTGAAAATAGGAGCTTACCTCTTGCTCAAGAGTGGCCAACTATTGATGATTATGCTAGAGAAACAAACAGATCAGCCAAAGCAGTAAAGCAATTAGTTAAACAAAGATGCATAACAACGCAGCATGTCATGAAGAGATATGGTCGAATATTTGTAGAAGAGATTGCTTTTGAACCTACAGATTACCAAGCGCACATAGAACGATTTAAATCTGCTGATTTTAAAAAGAAAAATTGGAAAACTGTAAAGGATGTTGCTAGGGAATTAGGCGTTACTAAGCAATATGTGAGTTATTTATTACTTAATGATTTTCTCCCTGGAGAACAAATTAATCGAAAAGCCCCAGAACGAGTGCATTCAACATCACTAAATTATAACAATTGGTATATAGATCCAATTTATCTTAACCATTTTAAAGCAACACGTCGCACAAGAACAAGAACGTCAAAAACTGCTGATTTAGAAATGCTTCGTGTAGAATCTTATGAAACAATAAGAGTAAGAAGATTTGAATCAAAAAGCATCGATACAAGAATTGAATCAATAGATGATATAACTAGGGATAAAGAAGATGAGTTAATTAATGAATATCTTACATCGCAAGATAAAGAAGCTTATGAAGTATTAAGCATATTATATCTTCCAAAAATTCGCGACATTGCTGAAGAAATTTATTTGAACATACCTCTACGAGATAAAATTCATTATGGAACCATTGGATTATTTAATGCTCTTATTACATTAGAAACTGTTGATCCAGCAATGTCAAGAAGAGATTATATCTTAAAATCAATTAAAGAGGGAATAAGCACATTGGTTAGGGAAGATAAATCTGTTTTCGATAAGCGAGTGATAAGTTTGGATCAGCCAAAACATAAAACTGGTGATTCACGGAAAACTCTTGGAGATACTATTTCTAGTACATAACAAAAAATAGTTCAAGTTCTGACTGATAATTATAACAATCTTTTTAAACATTCATCGTATTCTTTACTCTCATGGAACAACTCTTAATGATTAAACAGAAACCTAGAACTATGGGGAAAGAACAAGAGTTATCTCCACAAAAACAACGTGAAGATCTTGCTAAAAAAGCAATGATAAAACAAGGATATGACTTTGTCGGTAATCACGCAGCAGCTAAAGTCTGCTCTTGGACAAAAAATGATCTAATTGGCAAAGGCACTTGTTATAAAAACAAATTTTACGGCATTCAAAGCCATCGTTGCGTACAGATGACACCAACACAAACCTGCAATCACGCATGCACATTCTGCTGGAGGGATTTAAATTCACATACTTCAATCAGCATGGGTAATGACATTGATGATCCTGTACAGATTGTAGATGGCTGTATTAAATCTCAAGTCAGTAAATTAAAGGGTTATGGAGGGCATGAATTAACAGATTGGAAAAAATATCTTGATTCGAAAAAACCATTGCATTTTGCTATTTCATTAAATGGTGAACCAACAATATATCCAAAATTAGGGGAGTTAATCAAAGAATTAAAGCGAAGAAATATAACAAGTTATGTGGTAAGCAACGGAACATTTCCAGAGCGTTTAGAGAAGCTTTATCGAGAAGATGCAATGCCAACACAGTTATATATTTCTGTTGATGCTCCGAATGAAGAACTGTTCAATAAAATTGACCAGCCATTAACAAAAGATTGCTGGAATAAGTTGGTAAAAACCTTGAAGTTTTTACCAAAATTCAGAGAAAAAACAAGAACAACATTACGATTTACCCTGATTAAAAATCATAATATGATGTACCCAGAGCAATGGAGTGAAATAATTAAAATATCAAACCCTATGTTTGTTGAAGTAAAGGGATATATGTGGGTTGGATATTCCAGAGAACGACATGAACTCAGTGATTCTCCTCGTCATGAAGAAGTCAAAGCATTTGCTGAAGAAATTTGCAGATTTGCTGGTTATAAAATTATAGATGAACAAGAAGTTTCACGAGTAGTTCTCATCATGAAAGAAGATTTTGAAGGAAGAATAATGAAGTTTGAATAAATAGTTACAATCAGTTAAGGGCAAAAATCATCTGAGTTTAGATTTTTGTTATGGGGCTCTCTCATCGTTAGAAAGGGTGATAAGTAATTCTGTGTTCTCTCGTCACTTCGAGAATTTCGTAATCTTTAATTTCTGAAACAAAATAATCTCGTAGTATTTTCATTAACTCGTCTAATTCATCGTTGTTTGTTGTTTCTACCTCTAGTTCGATGTCATGGTCTCCGATGGTTTTAATGAAGATAATCACATTCTTATTGATTCTTACCAATGATTCTAATTTTGTATATTTCTGTAAATTCATGTTTTGTAATTTTAAGAATATCAGATGATAATGATTACCCAATTTTTTATAGTCTATTTTTACCCCAAATCCTGTAATAATCCCTCTCTTTTTGAGGTTATTTAGTCTATATTTGATGGTATCTGCGCTTACTTTTAGTTGTTTTGCAATATCAATTAACGATTTTCTTCCCTCTTTGTTGAGGAGTTTGAGAAAATCCTCGTCAGTTTTATCTAATTGAATTTCTTTTTCTTCGCCAATGCTGTAAACAATCTCCTCTGATTTTTGTTTTGGAATGAGATATGCTTTCGTGTATGTAAAAGCCATCTCAAGGACAATAATATTTCTTTCTAAGATATAATCTCCCCACTTCCCGAAAATTTCTTCATATTTTTTACTGAATTCTGCAATATTTTTAACATATATAGAAGCAACCAAATCATATTTTCCTCTCAAAGAAGAAAGCCAGTAAATATTTTTTTGAGAATTAATATCATTCAGCAACTCCTCTTCTTTCTCTTTAGTAATATTATGTAAACGCAAATAAATTTTAATGTGCATATAACCCAAAACAGAATGGTTAGTTTTGACCAAGAAATATTCAATAATCCCTAAATCCTGAAGCCGTCGTATTCTATTCCCCACAACTTGTTCTGATGATCCCACTATCTTAGCTATCTGTTTATTGGATTGGCGACTATTTCTATCCAATTCATAGAGGATTTTCTTGTCTTTCAGGTCAATTTTAATAGTCATCGGAGCAGTTCTTTTTGTAAGTCTTTTAGATCAAAAAGTAGAACATTCTTTTCCTCTATTCTTTTGGTAAAAGATTTAGCGAATAGGCAGAAATATTCTTCTCTTCCATTCTGCTGCCATTGGACATACTTGCTTTTTTCTTGAAGTTCTTTTAAGATTTCAATAGGATTGACGTTCTCTCGCCATTTGCACTCTGTGAAAAGTATTTTCTTTAATTTTTTATTTAATCCGATAAGATCAATTTCTATTTCTTTACGTTCTTCATTCTCTCTTGCAGAACCCCACCAGTTACTTAGATATTCTAGTTGGAAAGGGAGCTTATTCTTTTCATTGAGTTCTATGAGAAAATCTTTACAAGTTTCTTCAAAACGTCTTCCAAAAAAAGTATTAACTTGTTCTTTAATACTGTTCATTATATGTTTGGTGTCTCGTAATGAGTAATGCGAAAATTTATCATAGACAAAAGCAAACCAAAAAGCTATTAAGGGGTGGCTAAGGCAATAACGAGTATTTTTTTTGTTATCAATGGGGCGTAATGATCTAATGAGATTAAATTTGTTCTCTAATTCTAGTAAATGCCTCGTGATTGAACTTTCTTTCATATGAACCGCACTGGCAATTTCATTAAGCTTTGTTTTTCCAACAGCTATGGAATGAAGAATGGAATAATAGAGAGAACTTCGTTTACCAAATTCTTGTTTGAGAATGGTGATTACTTCTGCTTCAAGAGGAGCATTTTCTTGAATAAAGAGATATTCAACTACCTCAAGAGGGCTTTTCTTCTGGAGATCAAACTGCTCCATTGTAGCATAATATTTTGGAAAACCGCCGAAAACACCATAGATTTTAAACATCTCTTCCATTTCTGTGTACAGAAGAAGGCGCAATGTTTCTAAGCTGTAATGAAGCGTGAAAGGTTGCAGATGCAGTTTTCCAGCAATTCTTCCGTATAAAGGTTCTTTCTTATCTTCAAAGATGTTTTTGAACAGTCCGATGAGCGACCCTAAGATCACGATGTTTAATGGTATTGATTTATGCTCATCGCAGTTTTTCTGGAGAATGGAAAACACGCTTTTGTCAATAGTGTAGAAATTTTGGAATTCGTCAAAAATGAGAACATAATCTCTACAGCGTTCAAAAAGAAGATCAAAAAAAACTTTCCAAGACGCAACCATCTCAAGTTCAGTAATGATTTTGTGATGACGTAGTTCTTCAGTAAATTCCCTAAGCAATTCGGTAGAAGTCTTGGAATCGTAAACAAAAAGATAGAGTGCTTTCTTATTTTTGATAAATTCTTTTACTAAGGTAGTTTTACCTACTCTTCTCAGTCCGGAAATAGCAACAGTCATTAGTTGCTTATTTGATAGTCTGTAATATTCTTCCAGTTTTTGCAGTTCTTTATGGCGGTTTATGAATTTCATGGTTGTATTCACCTATTGAATATTCAGTTAGTGAATATTTATTAAGCTTTCGGTTTGTTTAGTTATTAGTTTATGTTTAACAAGCTTTTTTTAGTATAAAAACTTAATATATATTTAAATATTGCGTTTTTAGAAAGATAATTAGTAATAAGTTTTATATTATTATTGTATGGCATTAGCCAATGCCCTAATAAATAGTAATTATAAATATAGCTCTCCTGAAAAGAATCATGGTCTTCAAATTGATGAAGATACTTATCAATCTGTAACTTTGAAGAAAAGAGGAATTTTTCCAAGATTACATAACATTTACTCAGATGATTTAAGTCTTCTGTTGTATATTCTCATTTTTCTTTTGTTGATTTATATTATCTACAAAATATTAAAATTACAATGGAAAAAACCACCTTTGTTTTTATTTTTCTCTTATTGATTACTGCTCCTCTTGTTGCTGCTGAACCTGAGCAAGACGAATGCAGCTTAACAAATCTAGCGTCCTGCATTCCAGAAAAAATGTATAACTATATTCTCACGATAATTAATGCTCCTTTATTGCCGATGTTGATTTCAGTTCAGAAGTTGCTTACTGCTGATGTTTCCATTGCAATTTTTCAGCATGTATGGTCAGTTATTAGATATATTCTGAGTTTCTTTTACATTTTCTTTTTTCTCTATGTGGGTTTTATTTTTCTTACCTCAAACGCCAACCCAATTAAACGATCGTATGCAAAAGACATGCTTACGAATACTTTCATTATGATTGTGCTTATTCAAGGCTCGTATTACATTTATGATTTGATTCTGAACTTGAGCAATGTTATGAACAGCACAATTCTCTCTATGGTTGATCCACAATTCTTTTTATTGACAGCAGATAATCTTGTTAATATTGGTTTAGAATTTATCATGTCATTTGTTTATGCGCTGACATTATTTTTTACTATGCTGATGCTTGTACTACGTTATTTTGTCGTTAGTTTTGGAGTGGTGTTGTTTCCGTTAGGAATATTTCTCTATTTTATTCCGCCTCTAAAAGGCTATGGAAAGTTTATTCTCAATTTACTTGGAATATTCATTTTCACAACTTTTATTGACTTGCTGATTATTTTAGCATGTTCAAAACTGATTGAAGTCCCATTATCTGAAAATATAAAAATTCTTGTGATGATTACTTGTTTTGCTATTGTCAATTACACATTATGGCTTGCGATTAAATTTGCCATGAAAAAGTCAAGCAATGTTTCCATCAAAGATGACATTCAACAGGCAACGAAATATATTGCGTTGCTGGCAGGATGAATATTAGTTTTTTACTGTTACAATGATTGTTTTATCTCTCTCAAACTCTTTCCACGATACGTATTTTCTTTTTTCATATTCTGGAAGAACGCATATTTTCATATGGTTATTGAATAAATCCAAGAACTCTTTCTGTTTCATTGCTAATGTTGGATTCTGAGAAGCAAAATAAGTAAATTTCTGACTGCAAATTTCTCTTTGTTTTTGATTTATGTAACACTTTCTATAACAGTTTGTTATTTTATACCATTTAATGATTTGAAAAATGCTTTTCTTTCTATGTCTTGCTTTAACACTGGCAAGAACACAGTTAATTTCATTGAAAGTAACTGATTTATCGTTTACTTTCTGCATTATTTCTTTAAGCTTATCCTTTTCAGTTCTTATGCAGCGTTTTATCTTTTCTGCTTTTTCTTTCTGAATAACATCATAAACAAACAATTGATTGAACTCAATAAGCTGCGCAATATGCTCCCATACTGTTGCTTCTTTGATATTTCTTCCAAGCGCAATATCTTTGATAGAAACATTCTTTTTCAGTAATTGTAATGTTTTTTGCTGTGAAAATTGAAAGTTACTTTGTTCAACTTTCTTCGCAAAAGATTCATGCTTTTTAAGATTAATGATCTGAACTTTTTTGTCAATTGGAAAATCACGATTTATTATTTTTGTAATGCTACGCTTATATTTGTATGTGTCTGCATGGGAGATATATGCAAGCCATCCTTCAAAACGTTCTATTACTTTTTCTCGTTCGATTAGATTCTTTTCATGTAATCGCTTCATTTCTTTTAACTTGCCATGAAATTTTCTGATGTTTTTCTTTCGTATCAATTTATGATAATAAAAAATACGAAAACCAAGAAAAAGAATGCCAGAATGCAATTTGAGAATCTTTGATTTGTCTGGATGCAATTGCAGCAAAAGATTCTTGCTAAGAAAATAATCAATCTTTTCTCTGTACTTCTCCAATACTTCTTTTGAGCTATCTAAAATTACGAAATCATCAACATATCTTATGTAATATTTCGCTTTTAATGTATGCTTAATAAATTGGTCAAGTTCATTAAGGTATACATTTGCTAAGAATTGAGAAGTAAGATTTCCTAAAGGCATTCCTTTACCTTGTTCTGTTGTGTTGTGATTTGAAAGAATTATTTTAATTAATTGCAAAATCCTTTCATCTTTTATACTCCTCTTAATAATTAACATAAGAATAGAATGATCGACTGTATCAAAATAATGTTTAATGTCTGCTTTGAGAATATATGCAATTCTGTTGTTATTCTTTGATACTTTTCTTTTGAATTCGTCAAACCGTTCAATTGCTTTAAATGCTCCTTTGCCTATTCTGTTTGCATAATTATCAAAGATAAATTGCTTATCAAATAATGGTTCAATAATATTGCAGAATGCATGATGGACAACACGGTCTCTAAAATCAGATTTGCTAATCTTTCGTGTTTTTGGATCTCTAATAATAAAAGTCTCTAATGGTTTTGGTTTATAGGTATGAAACAGAAGTTCATTTCGAAGTAGCATTAAATTTGCTTTGAGACTTTGCTCAAATTCAATAATATAAGGCTTAAGCGTTTTTCCTCTTCTTGCTTTGGAAAAAGCAAGCTCAAGGTTCTCATAAGAGCAAAGAATATCAAAAGAAGGTTGAAAATCCATTGTGTAACTGACACCAAACATCATTATAAATACTTAGTGTCAGTTAAATAGTAAACGTACGTAAAAAATATAGATTATTTGGTACGTTTACTATATCATCAAAAGTAAAGTCCCAGCAATTTGTTAGCTTGCCTATTCCGAGAGAGCCGCCATTATTGTTGAGGTTATTGTTGCCATTAAGACCATTGTCATGATTGTTCAACACAACCAAGCGGCCGCCCGGAGTAGCCCTTCCACTTACGAATTCACTGCCCCTTCAGTGCAGAGCATCAAGTCGGAGCTGTATTTTATAGCAACAAAGTTGCCAACGTGAAAGAGCGTGTAGTTCCAAGCCACTTTCGCAGCTGGGACAAAAGAAAAAGAATAATAAAATATTAAAATGTTTCTATTTTGAAGCGTACGCTGAAAGTCTTCGCATAAGTTCATCAACTTTTGATGCATTATAACCAATGTCTTCAGTTAATAATCTACGAACATTATTTTCAGGAACCATTCTTTGTTGTGCTTCTTGTGCAACAGTTTTTTCTAAATTGATTTGTGGCACTGAACCTACAATTTTTTGCCGCGCGACGAGCGCCTCCGGCGCTACCCCGAGAGAGCCGCCATTACTGCCGAGGTAATCGCTGCCATTAAGACCACCGTCATGATCGTCCAACACAACCAAGCGGCCGCCATTTTCTATAGTAAAACCGTCATGGTATGAACCAAATTGTGTGTAGCCTAATGCTTCTGCTGCATCCATCAATTTTCCTAATTGTTTTTTACCGCCAAAATCAACTACTAAATTTTTATTACCTCTTTGTTGGCTAACTGCGTAACGTCCAGAAGGAACTGTTCTTGCTTCTTCTGCCTTTTCTACAACAACGTATGCAGGCATATCAGCTAAGAATCCGTCCTTACTGGAAGCGTCATTAAATTCATTAAAACCATTTTGTCCTTTGAAAACATATACTGGACTTCCTTCATTCTTCACCCAGTCATGTTGTTTAAATGTTGCTGTTGGATTAGCATCTCTCAGTGCTTCTAAGAATGTATCTACTTCTGGTTGTGTTAATTGTAGTGCATAATCAACTAACTCTCTGTTAACAACAGCATTTCTTATTCGCTGATGATCATTACTAAATAACGCAGCATTCTGCAGTGAAACTACATATAATTGTCTTTTTTGTCCTAATATTCCTTTTTCATCTAAAATAGTTAACCGTTCTGCATAGCTATCTCCAAAATGACCCCAAATTGGATCTTGAAGAGCTAATTGCACATTACCTCGAGCTTGCGCATCTTGAACAGCAGCAATTCTTCCTTCACCTTGCATGTATGTTGGAACACGAAATAATCCTGCTCCTAAAACTGCTCGAATAGAATCAGCAACACCTGTTTGAGCTCCCCTGTAAAAGCGTTCTCCTTTTACTTCAAGAACATTGCCATCTTTATCAACACCTTTACCTAATAATACTGCTTGTGAGTTTTCTGCCATTTTTAATCACATCTCCATAAAGATAATGCCGACTTCATCGACATTATCAGACTTGCCTTCATATTAGTTCGGCAAGTAAAATTGAATGTTTTTTGTATGAGATTACGTCGTTATTTATAAAGCTTTCGCTTTTAGTTACTTTTAAGTAGTACATGATTTAATCATGTATCGTTTTTCCGTAATTCTTGTTAATCCCTTTTTTAACCCTGTTCTGCAATACTAATCTTGTCAACTCGCTATAAAATAGAGCATTTTCATTCATATTCAATGGCATACGATATTCCTCCACCATTACAGCACAAAGAAAAGATCATCTTTGGCTTGACATTCCCGCAGTTAGCGTATGCTTTCCCCGCTTTTTTTCTGGTATTCTTGTTTATTCTTAAAACATCTTTGCCAATCTCAGTCTCTGGCTCACTTTCTATTTTTATTCTCTTTATGCTGCTTTTTTCATGTTCTTTGATGGGTTAAATAAAATAAAGCATTGGTATAATTAACGTTTCTTACTGACTCTTGAAGTTCTTTCAATTTGTCAAAAATGTTCATTTTTCCGTTTACACTCCTTTGTTTCATGCATTTTTGTTGGTTGTTCTAACCTAAAAATGCCATTAACAAAAAACACGAAAGTGCTACGGATTACGACGCTTTAGAAAGCAAGTTTTGTTCGTCTTTTCGGTGTTATGTACAAACACCTTTTCCATAGCCGCTGTATAATTCAATAAAACGACAGATTTGCTGTTCATGCACTGCGCCATACAACCTATTTTTCTCTGGTAATAAAGTATCACAATATCGTTTTTTGCCTGCAACATCGCATTGAATATCAAACAAGGAAATTCCAGGATAATTAGTTAAATCACCCATTAAACTCTTCTTTGTTGGAACAACAACATCACCATAAGGAGGTAATCCCCCACCCATGTTATTACAATTTACTTCCAAATCACCTTCTGGTTTGCCTTCACAATCAATAACGCCATCAGTGCCGCAGCCATCACCAATTAAAGATTTCCACGTTGTCCATTTGCTGCAATCTTTTTGTATTTGCTGATTGGAAGTGCAATAAAATTGGCTGCCAACATTAGAGAATATACAATCATCGCGAGGTCTTGTTTCAAATGAATAATAACTTCCGTAATTGACAAAGGGATCCCTATTGTAATCACGATCATATTTCTTGCTGTATTCTTTGACATCAAGTAGTTTTCCTGAAGTGTATTGCTCAACTAATGCTGCAAATTGATGCCCAAATTCATGAGCAAATATTGCATCATATCTTATAAAGTCAAAGCACTCTTGCTGGCTTTTCTCTGCAACACATGCATCGTAAATATCCCTGCCCGTTTCAATACGGGTAAAACCATCAACGGATTTTACGCCCCATGGTTGTTCTGAGCTCATGATATAAACAATTTGCCTATTAGCTAAGGAGCAGCTTGTTTTAATTTTGTTAGGAATAGGCATAGTATCTGGCTTCATTGACCCTTGTAATAGTTCATAAGCTACTGTTTCTCCAGCAACAAGCTGATTTAGATCTTCAAAACCTTTATCAGCATACCAAAATTGAAAGATATCTTTGTTGGATGCAAAAGGTTCTTGCTTCATAAAACTATATTTGCCAGTTACTAGTTCTTTGGCAAGCTGTTTAAAGAATTCCTCATCTTCACCTATATTAATAAAAAGAAGATTAACTTTATTTTTCATTTTACTGTTTTGACTATCAAATAATGGTTGGCATTCAGCATAATCTGAAGCTGGAACAATCTTAAATACATAACCCATTTTTTCATTCATATAATAAAGAATGTCTTTCTCAGATTCTGGATATTGCTCAGTAGTTCCGTCTTCATAATGAAGATCAAAATAAAGATAATACCCATAATTACCGTTATCATCCCCAACAGGCAAGGATAGAGTAAATCCATTTGGTTTATGTAGTTCAATATCTTTATCATCCAGGGTAAGAATTTTATCGGTTGATGGCTTTTTATCAGAGGTAGTAACAACAAAATGTGCATCAATTGAATCTAAATTTTTTTCAACATCAGGATCAATATCTAATGCATAAACAAAAGTGAACTGTTCTTCAGCAACTTTGGTAGTAATTGCTTCCTTAGTAAGAAGAATTATTTTCTCACGGCTTTTAAGCTCAAATTCTGTCTCGGGAGAAGGTGCAGTATATAAAACCAGGTCTAATTTTGAAGGTTTTTCTCGAGATACAGCATAATTATCAGCATACATAGGAATATGTTTGCTTTCCTCAGCTTTTACCACAAAGTAAAGACTTGATTGATCGCCAAATATATCTGCTGGAATTTCAACCAATGCATTGCCGGTTGTATCAGTTGTTGCAGAAGCAAATGATTTCGCAGTACTACTATAACTAATGCCTTTTGCGATAGAAACTTTCGCGCCTGGAACAGCACGAGCAGATTGATCATGGACATAAACAGCTAACTTTGTTGATTCAGCAGGAACATTTTTAACAAGAACATCAGGTTTATCTGGCTCTTGAGGAAGAGGATCTGGTTGTTGTGCTTCAGAAGAAACTGTTTCATTTTCTTGTTGCTCAACTGAAGGTTCAGATATTGAAGAAGGTTGTACTTCTTGTTGTTGATTTATTTCAGGTTCAGATGAAGGTTGTTGATCCTTTTTACAACCAAAAGTCATCAGTAGCATAAGGATAAATAATAACATCAATATCTTCTTTGCAAATGCCATATATAACTCAGTAATCTTACTCTTTAAATAATTTATTGCAAATGCCCTCAGGTCGAAACTCTTTACAGTACCGGTTTAAAGAGGTCAGAGGGACGGCTCCTTCGGAGCGTGACCGTTTATGCGATTGAAATATGCAAAGTTTCGAAGGCGCTAACCTGGCGGCAGCCATTTTTTGGATGAAGCCTACAAATGAGTTAGTATGTTTTATACTAAATCAACAAGCATGCCATAGGGTCCTGAATTAATTACAATACAATCCTTAATCTTACTAATAGTCCGAGCGCCTTCATGAATATGCCCGCAAAAATGGTAATGAAACCTTACTTTGGAAAGAAACATTCTAATAGATTTACTCCCTACATGTTGGTCAATGACAAGGTCTGCTTTTGTTCCAAAAGGTGGCGGATGAGTAATTAAAACACGTTTTTTATCTTTATATTTTTTAGACCATTGAATAAATTTTGGAGAAAATTGCTCAAAACCTTTGTCACGATATGAAAACCCATCAGTGTTATACCCCATAAATAGGTAACCTCCTATAACTATATGTTTTTTATGGATATAAAACAAATGCTTGTATTTCTCAAGAATTGAGCTAAGAGGCAAAAATTCTTCATGATTGCCTTGAAGAATAAGCACCGGCTTTTTAAAGCTGTTAAAGAAATGGAGCATCCCATGAGTATCATGACCAAATATAGTAAAATCACCGCAATTGACAATAAGATCAGCCTTTTCAGCTAATGTTTTAATACTGAGTAACGCTTTTTTACTTTCATGTATATCCGAACATACAAGCACTTTCATAAGTAATACGACTAAGAAAAGTAATATATAAATGTGCTGTCATTTGAATTTTTTCAAGTACATATTCTTTTCAAGTAATGCATATAAATAAGCGAACATATTATTAAAGAACAAAGGTGATTAGTGATGAAAAAAACTACAAAAAACATTTTAGCGGTGGCTGGAGTAATAAGCACTGTTTTAGGGATTGTGGGTGTTATTCCTGCATTTATCGAAGCAAAATATGGCGCTGCAACAGGAGCAACTTTTCTAATAGTATTAGGATTAGTTTTGTTAGCTATTGCTTTTGGGGATTAGCATGAAAGAAAAAGAAATTTCAAGTGATCTTAAAAAGAATATATTAGATCTTCAATACAATAAATACATGCAATATTTTAATACAGCAATAATTATCTTATTTACCTATTTTATTGGAATTGGAATAGCATTTGTAACTAAACAAGTGGGTTATAATAATCCACCTCAGTTATTAATTGTCGCAGTAATATCACTTGGGATTATAACACCTACTATTCTTCTCATGCTTAAATTTAAAGATCACATGAATAATATACTTGATGAAATTAAAAACCTATAAACAATTAAATTAACCTTTGAAATTATATCGAAGAGTTGATAATGTCCTTTGAAATGTTTCATGATCAGGATACCTTCGCCAATCCCATTGCGCTATTCCTTTATTTCGAGCAATCACTTGACGAAGATATTGAGAAGGCAATGGTGGTAAAGATCGTGGAACTGGAACAAGATAACGTTGCCCATCTTGAGCTTGAATAAAAAGATAAGAAGAATAGTTATCAAAACATTTTTTATGAAAATCATGAATCTCCCCAAAACCAGCGATGGATTGTGGAACTAATTTATCATCTAATCCACGTATAACATCAACATCTGTAGGAACAAGATGAAGATGGCTATGCTCCAAACATCCTCCTCCGCTAACACAACCTATTCTTGGTCCATGTTCAAACACAACAACATCATCTCCATAATGCTGTTTAACAACATCAATGGTTTTTCCAAGAACTATTTCAAGTTCAGGATGTTCTGAAACAGGAATTTCACCAATACCTTGATAATGAAACTTTGAAACAATCAAAAGATACCCTTCAATTCCCATCTGCCCAAGCGCAGGTGTTACAAAGAAGTTGTTGGTCTCATGAACTATTTCTGAGGAGGGTGTTTTACCAAGAACGCAACACTCATTAACAACTGCTCCCAAATCAACCATAACAGAGGTAAGAATGTTAGATTTATAAAAATTATTAAAGCGAATAATAATCCATCAGCACAATTTTATCCAATTCATGTGGTTGATTAACAATATACAATCTTCCTTCACCAATTTCAACCATTTTCTCAGCAAGCTGTTTTCCTTTATCATCAAGGGTAATGCCTATTAAAGAAACAGTTATCCCTGCCTGGCGCGCTAGTCCAATAGCAGATAATGTTTCTTCTTCAGGAAACTGCCCAGCTGTTGGCACTGCATCAGTTAAAATAAGAAGGTGTTTGGTTGCATCAACAGGAGGAAACAAGGCAACTGCTCTTTCGATCATTGTTTTAAAATTCGTTTCAGAAGATGCTTTAATTTGAACGATTGAGCGGAGAAGCAGACCAAAGTCTTGTGTCGGCGCAATTTCAGTAGTAACTTCTTTGCCAAAAACAATTAAGCCAACATGATCTTTTTCATCAAGTGCTTTAAAGGCAAGGGCAACGCCAGCTTTCTTCGACATGGATAATTTGCTGCCGCGCATTGATCCAGAAGCATCTAAAGCATAAATGAGATAATTTGCGCCTTTTGACTGGCGTTGAAAGGTTTTAAGATCTTCAGGTACAAGGTGTTTATGTCCTCGTTTAATAGCAGTAGTGATGGATCGTTTTAATGCAAGATCTCTATATCGATCGTGCTTGCGATAATCTTTAATATCAAGCTTATTGCCATAATGAGAAGGTTTGTCATGTAATTTTTCACCTAATAATCCATGGCTAACAAGATTATCAATTTCTTCAACATACGTTACAAGTGAAGCAAGTTCAAGACCTTTATCAGTAATCACATAATTCTCATCAAGAAGATTTTTTTGCTTCATTTCACGAATTTTTTCATTAATTCTTTTTTTTATATGGCGTTGAAATTCAGGGATAGAAATATTTTTCTCAAGATAGTTTTGATCATAACCAGTTAATGCTGTTAAGATAGTTTCACCATAGATCCGTTTTACTGAGCGATATTCCTTAACCATCTTTTCGAAAAGAAGATCAGGAGTAAATCCACCCATGCCTGCATTAAGCGATTCACTAAGTACTTTACCTTCTTCAATGGTTTGCTGGTCATTTTCTAAAACTGAATGCATAAGTTTATTATCATCAGAAAAGTCAGAGGATAAACTTCCTTCTAATTCTTCAATAGAACTCAGGTCTTTAAATGTTGTTTCACTGGCTTCAGGGTTTTTCGCCTTCTTCTTTTTCAAAATGTTCTTCTGACGTGCCTTGTTTGTAAGGCTTTTTATCCTGATATTGGGTAAAATTTTCTTTGACAAATTGCACAGGATCAGATAAAAATCTTACTGACGGCTTTAGCTTAATTCTATGTGCTATCACTGATTCCATAGCATCTTTAACATCATCAAAATGAACGGTATTTCGCTTATGAAGCAGGGCATTGCTTTGGCTGCGCTCATATAATCCAAGAGAAGCTCTGACACTAGGAATAACTTCCAAGTTTTTATTTTGCCGTAATTCATGAACAAACCCTAAAGCATAATGAAGAAGATGTTCAGGAAATTCTATGCCTAAATCTTCCCCTTTTAATCGGACAATCTTTTGTTCAACAGAAACATTCTCAGGATATCCCATATACACCATATCAAATCGGTCAAGCAGTACTTGAGAAAGTTTTTCAGTATTAGTATCTTTTGGATTCATAGTTGCAATTAAAACAAAATTTGTTTCAAAATCAACCGTATAGCTGCCTATAGTCACTTTGCCTTCTTCTAAAACCTGCAATAAAGCGTTCTGGAGTTTTTCAGGGCAGCGATTTAATTCATCAAAAAACAAAATACCGTGATTTGCTTTGAATATTTTCCCCGGCACAAACGCTTCCTGACTTAAGGGCCCAAATTTCAATGCTTTGATAGGATCTATATCACCTAAGAGATCTTCTGCAGTTAAATCAGGACTTCCTTGAATTCTAATAAAACGTTCAATACCTTTTTTCTTGAACTTCTTGCCATCTTCTTCAAGCTCAAGAGAGGGCAACAATCGAGCAACATTTTTTGCTAAGGTTGTTTTTCCAATCCCTGGTGGCCCAAGAATAATGATATGTCTTCCAGCTAATAATGCTGATTTCAATTGATATTTAGTCTTATGCTGCCCAAGAATATCAGTAAAAGTATCTTCCTGTGCCAATAAAATTGTCCGTAGCTCTTGATGAATCATAACTTAACCACATAAGAGAAAAACAAGTGATATTTTTAAAGTTTTAGGTTGCTTACAGCTCTGGTGAAAATGTAGTTTTAGCGCCTACTTTTGTGAAGCTCTCCCTATATCACTGTGGGGATTTTTCGAGGTTCCAGAGAGAAAAATCCAATTGAAGAACACTTCAAAAGCTGAACCGACGCTAAAACCTGAAAGATTTTCACCAGAGCCGGTTGCTTACAACCTAAAACTTCAGGAACTTCATCAATTTAGGGATATCACAGGATTCAATCACAATAAGGGTGTCATCATGGCAGCTCATAAACTCTTTAATATTAACATCATGCTCAAAAAATAAGCCAGAAATATGATAGACAGCACCAGGGATATTCTCGATACCTGGACTTGAAATTGTTATTAAAGAAAGCTCTTCTTGCTGGTTAAGGATATTATGTTTAAACTTTTGTTCAATAAGCTTTTTATTTTTTTGTTGAATAATAAGAGTAATGGTTTTTATTCCTTCAATGGAAAAAAACAATTCCCGTTCTTTCTTAATAGACTTTTCTATCCCCAATAAAGAGTCAGGATAAATGTTTTTATCAAGAGTATAGCGAACAACATTATTTTTGAGTTCGATATTGCTGTTGTCGAAGAGTTTAAACCTCCAGCAAGAGACGAAGGTGATAGCCAAGGTATAGACTATTTAGATAAAATTGGTGTTCTACCAGGATTTCAAGGAAATGGTGTTGGCAGAGAATTATGGCAGATGCTTGGTGCGCGCTCATCAAGTTTATTTTTAAGAACACGAAGAGATCGCCGAGCAAATAGTTGGTATATACGATCAATGGGAGAACCAATTGCAGAAGGAGAATGGAATATTTATCATCGTGGCATTCAACAAGCAGATCTTAACGATTGCATAAGATATGGATGCAATAAACCAAAAACAATTAATGGGAAATAGAATAAAAATATATAATTTAAACAATTGCTTTAATCTGTTTTTTTAATAAAGGAATCTCAGTAGTTATAACATCCCATGTTTTCCCAAGATCTACACCAAAATATGCATGAATCAAAATATCTCTCATCCCTGCAATTTTTTTCCAAGGAATTTCTGGATGTTTCTGTTTCAGTTCAAGAGATATATTTTTAACAGCTTCGCCAATTATTTCTATCCTTCTAATAACAGCATCCTGTGTTTTGGGATCCTGTTCAAATTCTTTTTTATTGAAAGAACTACAATAATCTTCAATTTGTATGATACTTTGTAAGATATGGGTGAGAAAAATACTATCATCCTTTTCCATAGATGCGCACCTCTTCATTAAGGATTTTTTTTTTTAATAAAGGATGTATTGATTTATAGGTGAGAATATCAACTTTTTTATTAAGAATTTCTTCTAACTCTATTTTTAATCCAGCTAAATCCAATAAACTTCCTTTCATGTCAACAACTAAATCTAAGTCGCTTTTTTTTTTTTGCTCTCCTCTAGCATAACTGCCAAACAAACCTGCTTTTTTAACATGATTTTTTTTAAAGATAGGTATCATCTGCTTAGACAGTTTTGTTTTTGTTTGTGATGAGATCATAGAATGTTTAAAGAAACTAATCTTTAAATAATTATGGTTTGCATAGGCTCTGGTGAAAATGTAGTTTTTGGCATCTTTTTGTGAGGCTCTTCATGTTTGTATGTGGGGATTTTTCGGAGTTCCATAGAGAAAAATCCAATAAAATAAATCCATCAAAAGCCGAACTGATGCCAAAACCGAGGCTATGCCGAGATTTTCACCAGAGCCGTTTGCATACCTATTTACATATATAACATATATATTATAGTGGTAAACATTATTTTCAATATAGTAAATAATGACATAACTAGCACTTAATAGTAGTCACAACAAGAAAGTTTTAAATATAAGCATACTGGCAACAATAGAGAATCATTAGGTGAAAAATGGCAGAATTAGTACAATTAATCAGAAGGCATGAAGAAACAGCAGTTGACAATGAAGGTAAAAAGTTAGACATGCCCACACATGAAGGAAGAGGAAGAGATTATAGGAGAGGAACTCAAATAAGGGAACAATACCCATCTCATCGAATATATGGTGTAGCTTCTGAAAGAGAGAGAACTTATATTGGCTTAGTCGCAATGCTCTTGGGCGCTGGTGTAACTAATGTTGATGATTATGCCGAACGTTCCTCTGATTTAAACGAAGGAAATATTCCAGCAGAATTAAGAAATAATCCTGCAAGACGATTTGTAGGATTATTTGAAGAATGCAGGGATACAACTATGGATTCAGGAAATAATCTTGCAAGGTATGTCGTAGATCAAATAGTAGGTTATACTGAAAGAATAGCTCCTGTCAATAACCTTATTATCGCAAAAACTCATCTCCCACCAATGTTAGCTGCTTACTTACAGTTAATTGGTAAACCATTTACGCTTGAAACAGCAAGAGAACATGATCTTGAAACTAAAATGAAACCAGGAGAGGGTTTTGATGTGAAAGTTGAACGCGTTGGACGAGTATATGGGGTAACAATCACTTTAGATAACACAACACAGCAATATGATCTTCTTGAATTACAAGAAAGAGTAAGAAGATAACTAGTATTATGGGAAAAAATTCACTAGAAAAAATACCATGGACAAAATATTTAGAACGAAAAAACGCCATCACCTATATCTCTATTTTTAATGTTGCTTACGGAAAATTACTCGAAGAAGCAACAGGATTTAGATTTAGAAAACAACTTTACAGATTGGACAATAATATCGTAACATTTTACCGACCATCATCAGAATTAAGACAAGCAAAAACATTTTTCTCAAGATTAATACAAAAAAATGATCATAGAATTTCTGAATGGCTGAATAAAGCAATTGAATATGAAAAAGCAGAGGAAGAATTAATTAAACAATTTGCAGATATTTCAAATAATGAAATCATAAATAAGCATAATAATCTCTTTGATAAATTACAACATATATTTCTCTATCTTACGGTCATACCTTTTATGATGTTAGAAGCAATTCAAAATGAAGATAACAATGATAATGAACATAATAAGCAATTAATCTTATCATTCCAATCATTCAGACAAAAAAGCAGAAATCCGTTGCATGAACAAGTTCTTGAAAAGGTATGGAATATTGCAGGACAAATATCATCATTAAACTACGAAGAATTGCAATATCTTACCATCGATGAAATAAGCAATATTTTCAATCATAAAGAATTTCCAACAAAGGAAGAAATTACCCAAAGAAAACAAGGATGCATTTTTTATGAAGATGAAAAAACAGGGAAAATTATATTCAATTATGATAAGAAGTTTGGAGAGAGTATAGGATTAAAAAAAGAGATAATCCCAAATATTAATGAACTTAATGGAACTATTGCATGTAAAGGAAAAGGGGGAAAGATACAAGGAACTGCAAGAATCATAAACAAACCTTATGACATGGATAAATTCAAAGAAGGGGACATCATCATTTCAATCAATACAACACCGGATTTAATGCCAGTGCTTAAAAAATGCAAAGCAATAGTAACTGATGAAGGAGGATTAACGTGCCATGCTTCAATTGTAAGCAGGGAATTAAACAAACCATGTATTGTAGGAACAAAATACGCAACTAAAATATTCAAAGATAATGATCTTATTGAAGTTGATGTTGATAACGGCACAGTAAGAAGAGTATAGTTTTATCAATAAAAACATAACATTTATAAACGTTATAATGATAGTAACAAATGTTACTAAAATGATAACATTACTAAAGCCAGGATTAATGAAAATAATGAGATTGTTTTACATAAATAAAACTCAAAAGCTCCATTTAAGAGAAATTGCACGTCAAACAAAACTATATGAACCAAGTGCCACAAGATTTCTCAAGGAATTAGAAGAGAATGCTATTCTCAAATCTGAAAAAGAAGCTAATCTGAAAAAATATGGAGTGGTAAAAAATAAGAAAACATACTTAGTCTTTGAAGCATTTGATATGGAAAAAGAAGATAAACTCCCAGTTATAAGAAAAAAAGCGATTAAGTACTATTTAGATACATTACCTGAAAAACCGGTTTTTGCTATTCTTTTTGGTTCAACTGCAAAAGAAACATTCGGAGAAAAATCAGATATAGATATTCTCATAATTGGAAATAAAAAAATAGAAACAACAGAAGCTGAAAAAGAAGCTGATGCATTAACAGGAATAAAAATAAGTTCATTTCAAATAGGTTACAAACATTTTTTAAAAGAGATCATCTTAAAAGAGGATAAAGTAATACAATCTGCAATAAACACTGGATATCCTTTAATAAATCATATAGCTTATTATGAGGTATTATACAATGAAAGAGTATGATATCAATCAATTATTGAATAATAAAGAAATTCTTGAAAAGAAGATAAAAGAGTTTTTAGAACAAAATATCTTGAAAATACAGCTCACAGATCAAGAAGAAATAAAAGGGCATCTTTTGAAAGCAGATCATAATTTGCGGTTCATAGCTGAAAATATTAAAATAGGATTTTTAGATTGGGCAATAGTTGGCTGTTATTATGCATCTTATCATGCAGCATTATCATTGATATTAACAAAAGGATATTTCTCAAAAAATCATCTTGCTACCTTATGTATATTAATAAAAGAATTTTATAAGAAGGGATTACAGGAAGAAGATATTAAAATATTATCGCAGTTTCTGGATTATCAAGATGTTTTATTTTATGTAGAATCTAAAAATAAACGTGAAGATGCTGCGTATTCAACAAAATCAAAATTTGATAAAAAAGAAGTTGAGCAATTGCGTATAAAAAGCGCCCTATTTGTATCTAAAATAAAATCAATACTTAACAAATAATATAAACAGAAACACTTTAAGGTGAAATATGGTCCAACTCAGTGCTGAGCAGCAAAAAGCAATTGAACAGCAAAAAGCTAATTGCCCTTTCTGCAAGATTATCAAAGGCGATATTCCCAGTCAAAAGGTTTATGAAGATGACAAATGTATAGCTATTCTTGACATAAATCCTGCATATAAAGGTCACACATTGTTAGTGCCGAAAGAACATTACCCTATTTTACCTCTTGTTCCAGAAGAAGCATTTGAACATCTTGCTAAAACAATCAAAGAACTATCAGGCTGCATTAAAAAAGGCGCTTTGGTTTTTGGAGATAATGTATTCATTGCTAATGGCGCAGTAGCTGGTCAGCAAAGCCAGCACATGGTTATTCATATTATTCCGCGAGAAAAAGGAGACATGATCAATATTTTCAGTTTAAAGCCTGGCAAAATCGATCAAGAAAAAGAAGCAGAAGTTGCTGGTGTTCTCACTACTAACATGGCAAGATTAATGAGAAAAAGATATGCTAAATATCCTTTACCAAACCAGCCAACGATCGCACCTGGCACGTACACCAAAGAACAAATCATAGGGATCATTGAGCAAAACCCGCCAATAAAGAACATGATCATTGCAGATGCTGACAGGTTCAAAGCAATGATTCCAAAAAACCCTCAGTTTAATGCAATCTTTGGAAAATGCAATATTGATGAGATTATTGCTGAAATAAAACAAAAAGAGCAGGTGAATAAGCCTATTCCCGAAGAAGAAGAAAAACCTTCTCGGTCTAAAGAAGAAGAGCTTTTGAAGCTGATAGAAGAAAATCCAAAAATAAAGGAAATGATGTTGCATGATTTCCCCTTGTTCAAGCAGAAAGTTGCAGATATCCCTCAGTTAAAAGAAATGTTCGAAGGATTTAATCTAGATGAGATTAAGAAAAAACTTGAAGCAAAGGAAGAAGGAAAAACCAAAGAAAAACAAAAAGAAGAACCAGCAGACGACCTTGATTTAATTGCGAGGCTGATGAAATGAGTGATTGCCAGATCTGCAAAATTGCAAAGAATGAAATAAAAGTGAAGAAAATTTATGAGGATAATATAATCTTTGCTCTGATACCAGAAGATGCTGCCATGAGCGGTCATATCAGGGTTTTTCCAAAAGCTCACAAAGAAACTATTGAGGAGCTTGACTACGAACTCATAACACAGATGCTTTTTTGCGCAAATTATGGAGCAACAGCTGTTTTTGAAGGGTTAGGAGCAGAAGGAACAAACATTATTATCAAAAATGGTGAAGTAGCAGACCAAAAAGATAGCCATATTTGTATAGACGTTCTCCCAAGAAAGTCAGAAGATGGTTTAAACTTTCAATGGGAGCCAAAACAGCTTTCACCTGAAGATATGGATAAAGTAAAAGAGCAAATTAAAGATCATACTGCGTTTATTGGAAAGCAAAAACCGCAACCTGAACAGAAAAAAGAAGATTCTATTAAAAAAAAGCACCTTGAAGGATTAAAGAAAGTAGATGAAGAAAACTATTTGACAAGAAAATTGATAAGAATACCTTAAATTAGTACGTATTAAGTCTTCTTCGGGTTTAGCGCCAGTTCAGCTTAAACTTATTGCTTTGATTGGATTTTTCTCTCTGGAACTCCGAAAAATCCACAAGGTAAGATTAAGAAGAGCTTCACAAAAGTAGGCGCTAAACCCCCAGACTTAATACGTACTTAAATTATGTAGAAAAGCATAATAACAAACCCGCTTACGACAGGTATCAAAAGATTGTCATCAAGGATGATATGACGGAATTTTATTTCTAATGCTTCAAAACATAGGCCAAAAAACGCTCCAAAAAAAGCTGCCACAGGCTTGACAAATAATACTGCTCCTAAAAAACCAAAAATAATACCTACAACACTTCCTTCGAGAAGTTTCTTATCATTCAAAGGGTTTTTTATTTTGCCAAAACTTTCTCCAACAAAATGAGAAACAGGATCACCAAGAGTTAAAATCATAATGCCTGCAAGTGCAATTTGTTTATCAAAAAGCAATAAGCTTAATATGCTTCCTGCAAGAAATGTTAATGCTCCCCATCCCGGTAATACACGTTCTCGCTCAAATCTTTCAAGAAACCAATTAATAATAGGAATACGATAAAGAGAAGCAAACACAGAAAGAATAAACCCAAAAATCAGGATGATGGTTAACCAAAATAAAGTAAGTAATTCATAGTACATAATCATAATAATGACTATACCGTAAAAGATATGAAAGATGCTTCTTCTTAATTCAAATTCATTTACCATGCTGTTCTAAAATAACGGTGTTTTATATAGATTACTACTGCGCTACGTAATAATCAACAATAACCTTTTTCTTGTTTCGTGTAATAACATAGTTCATCAAGTACATTAGGTTTTAATCTGCTTAATTCGTTTAACCCGTTCAACAGTATAATTATCTTGGATAAGATCATTGAATAATGCTTGAGGAGTAAGATACTTTCGAGGAATCATTGTATAGAGCCGCTTATGTTTCTCAAACACTTTCTTATATTTTTTACTGAACTCATCACAACCGCGTTTTACAGTAACTGGAGGCCCAATATGTTCGACCAGAGAAGTTAATTTTTCTCGTTTAATAATAAACCAAAAGAGTGCTTTGTTATGTTTATCAAACTCCCAACCTTGAGCAAAAATCTTAAAACCAAACAAATTAAGATGTGTAGTATAATGCTCAAACACTTTTAACATTTTTGTTCCGACAACATCTTCTTTTCCTTCAAAACCAAAAATATCAAAAATAAACAGATGGTTTTTCTTTGCTTTTTTTTTAACTGAAGAAAAAGAAAATGGTTGTTTCTCAAAAAAAACTTCAGACGGTTTCTTAAGAAAACCCTCTGAAGTTTTTTTAAAAAGATTAAATTTTTCTTCTGACAAAGCTGCCGCTGCATTTCGCTCTGGCTGGACAGGATCAATGATGATAAGAGGCGCTCTTTTAGAAGCATTTAATTGTGATGCAGTATTATGTTTTTCAACATCAATAATATGATTTGGCTTCCATCCTTTACTTGCTTTCAAAAGCTTAAGAAAAGAACCATAGTAAACTATAAGAATATCAAGAACATGGCCTGAAAACCCATTAATATATGATTCAGCACCATACAAACCTTGCGCTTTACACAATAATTTAGCTAGAACAATCTCTTTGCAAAGTTTTGGAGTCAAGTGTTTTTTAACCCAAGCAACATGCAAAGGTGACATATCAGTGACGTTCATTGCTTTTTTCGGATCATAGACTTTCAACACTGGAATTATTTCAAAAGGTATTTTTTTAAAGCTAAATTGAAAATAATCCCTTGACCCATGAACACGTGTTGGTTTAAATGGTTGAAGAGCTTTCTCCAGCAAGTCAGATATTGATTGATCTAAATAACTATAATGAAACCGAACAAAGATATCACAATCAAAATCACCTTTAATAAAAGTGCCTTTTGCTGCGCTGCCGCCGAGCATGATTTCAGCATCAATGTTTTTTCTTCGCAATTCGCTTCTGAGTTTAGTAAGAACTTCCCTAATAACAGATTGAAGCCTCTCTAACTCAGCTGATGAAAAAGTATATTGTTTAAGTACTTGATTAAAGAGTTTCATAGGTTTGAGCTATAAAAACATTCTAGTATATTTAATCTTTTTGCCTTTTTATCCCAGTTAAATATTTAAATTCAAAACAATTCCCTACAGAGATGCCATTAGAGATCATAGTTACAAAAGATACAATAAGTATTGGTGAAGAAGAATTTAGAACACCAACAGGAATAGAGTATAAAACAATTGATTTAAGGGGCACTGGTGAGATGGATGGTTATCCTGATGATGAAGGCTATCAATTGACCTATCAAAAACAACATGTCGCTGTGCAAACAGCCCAGCAAAAAGGGATTATTCCACAGGATCTTCAACTTGGAGATGCATTCGATTTAAAAGAGAATCATGGATTAAGTGGTGAATATGTAATAAGATTAACTGATGATAGTAACGGCTTAAAATTCTTTAAAAATGGAACTGAATTAGGTATTGTATATTACAAAGATTGTGATTTCAAAAATGTCTATACCAAACTCCTGACATTAAAACAAAAGAAATATGGGGATGCTGTTCATCAGGAGATGACTCGTCTTTGTAACGCTGTAAACGCAAGAGTTAGTGATGATAGAATAAAAATAATTGATTCAGCAACTGATACTAGACGCCATATTTCTAGAAATAACCCTGGCAATAGCCCTGGCAGAGTTATAGATATTTATGTAACAAGTGATGTGAGCTTAACTCTAAAATATTGATACTATAAATACTTTTTTAAATAATACCTTTACCCCATACAAATAGGGTAAAAGATATATGGTAAAGGTAATTATTTGTGGAACTATTGGCTTAGACACTATTAAGACTCCGTTTGGCGAAGTTAAAGATGCCATTGGCGGATCAGCCACCTACGCTTGTCTAGCAGCATCGCTATTTGTTGAAACAGGGATTGTTAGCATCGCAGGAAAAGACCTGCCAGAGCAGTATCTAATGCTACTCAAAAATAAGAATATTAACACTGAAGGGGTAAGCTATGCTGAAAAGAATTTTAGATGGAGTGGAGAATACACCTTTGACATGAATGAAGCAAAAACCTTGAAAACAGATCTTAATGCCTTGCTTGAGTTCAAAGCTGATCTTCCAGAAAGTTACAAGAAAGAAAAATATCTATTTCTCGCAAACATCGATCCAGAATTGCAACTAAAAGTCCTAGATCAAAGTAAAAACCCGGTTTTTACCATGATGGATACGATGAATTTTTGGATTACAAGCAAGAAAGAGCAGGTTAAACAAGTTATGAAAAAAGTGGATGCAGTCTTGTTAAATGAAGGTGAAGCTCGGCAATTATTTGAAACAGTTAATCTTATTGCAGCAGGAAAAAAAGCATTAGAGCTTGGTCCTGACTATGTTATTATCAAGAAAGGTGAACATGGTGCTTTGCTGTTTACAAGAAAAAGCATTTTCAATGCGCCAAGTTATCCCTTGGAAGTAATTAAGGACCCTACTGGTTGTGGTGATTCATTTGCAGGAGCATTAATCGGCTATCTTGCAAAAAATGAAAATGTTAATGAAGAAACTATGAGAAAAGCAGTAATCTATGGATCAGTAGTAGCTTCATTTACCGCTGAAGATTTCTCTGTTGAAACAGTAAAAGCAATTACAAAATATGACATTGAACAACGATATAAAGAATTTGAACAATTACGAAGTTTTTAAGCTGGATTTGCAGCTTTTTCTTGAGAAACGACTTCTTGTTTTTTAGGCATAATACGCTCAACAGCAAATGGTATCACACCAGCTTCAAACTCTTTTTCTGCAATTTTAAGAACATCATACCCTAAAGACTCTAGTTCCTCTTCAGTTAATGTCAATACTAAAGGTGCTCCCATAGAAAGCTGTAAAGCGCGTGCGCCTATAACTCGTGTTTTCTCATATTTAGTATACTGAGATTTATCTATAATAACGCCAGACATATACTTAAGAACAAACTACCTATTTATAAAGATTACTACCCGTTGGCACAATCCAATTTGTAAGTGATATTGCGAAAAGTGCCACCATAGGATAGCATCTTCCATAACAAACATCTACAGCCGAGCCGATGGTGGTTGCTGAGTGAAACGAACGCAACTAGGAAAATAGTGATTTTCCGTGGCTGCCGAAGGCATTTTCGCAATATCACTCATTTTTTGGATTGTGCCTACCCATTGTACGTAATAAGTCAGAGGTTTTAGCGCCTGCTTTTGTGAAGCTCTTCAGTGTTGTTAGTGAGGATTTTTCGGAGTGCCAGAGAGAAAAATCCAATTGAACTAACTTGAAAAGCTGAACCGGCGCTACCTGAATCCGAAGGATCTCAGGGATTAAAAATAGTAATTTTTAATAAAACCAAAGGAAGACTTATTACGTACAACCCGTTGCTTCGGTGAAAGTAAATCATAATATTTCCAGCAATTGAGATAAAGAGTGAATAATATAACCTGGCTTTCCAGTTTCCTCATTTGGTTCTTCATGACTAAATTTGCCTTTTTTTAACCATACTGTTTTACACTGATGTTTATTTCCCCAAGCAATTCCCCGAACAGTTCTATCATCTACAATAACCATCTCTTCTGGCTTAAGCTTTAATTTTCTCAAAGTAGCTTCATACAAATGATCTTTACCAACATGATCGAACATTATAAAAACAAAATGATTACGTAAATTTTCGTGATCAATAATATCTTGTCTCTGTTGAATATCATGACCGTTTTTTCCTAGTGAAACAATGCAAAGAATATATTTTTTGAATAAATAATCTAGAACAGGTTTAGCCTCATTAAATAAACAATTATTATCATTATCATATAACGTTCTTCCCCAATCAAAGATTATAGCCTTAATCATTCAGCTAAGAGAAATAATTGGATTTATATTAGTGATGATATTTATTTATATGATAATTATAATCAGTTAGATGTTTATGAAAGTCATAATGTAAATTATCTAATTTCTGGGTATGAGTATGCAATGTTTTCTTAATGTATTTAAGATCATGGTTCAAGCCACCAACAAAACTTCCTACTTTGAATGCAAAAAGAACAATAGAGGCAGCAATACTTATTTGAGGTAAAAGTTGAAGCCAGAGAGGAGTTTTAATAACACCAGCGAATTTCAAAATAATCCATAGAAAGAAAATACTCATAAAAAACCAAAATCCAATGTCCGCTAGCAATATTTTTTGTTGGAGTGTCAACTTAAATTTCTTCATAGCACTCATAGTGTATTAACTCCTTAATAAACCTATCGACGAAAAAACACTATTATTTTCAACAAACCCGAAAGATTTCCGACGATAATAAAAAGAATAGTAAAGTTATTTAATAGCCACAAATAAGGATTAAATTTAAAAGAAGTTAGATTGTCCTATTCATAAGTATGCCAAATGATAGCGACCTAACAGATAATGATGATGAAACAATAGGAGCAAAACAACTTCTTGAACATATCGTAACAATAGCACGTGCAAGAACAGACGTTACAGTTACTGAATATGGGATAGTTGCAACAGAACAAAATAGCTTTCCACTATTAGATATAGCTTCTTCTTCAATCAATGGTTCAGATCAACCAATACTGGTAGTTACAACTGGTTTTCATGGTGATGAAACATGTGGCCCTTTAACCATGATGCACCATCTTGACGACATCATCAATTATGCGCATAAGCAGGGAGTTAACATCATGCTTTTCCCTTGCATAAACCCTAGTGGTTTTGACAGGAGAACACGCTACAATCACCTAAACCAAGGAGCAAACAACGACGCAATAAGATATCAATTAGAAGATGGTACGTGGAAAGATGATTTAAAGAGAAGTAATGTCTTTAAGCGATGGGTATGGAGTGATGAATATACTGAAGAACATGGCATTGTTCTGCCAGAAGAAACAGTTGCTCTTCTAGCAAAACTAAAAAAACTGCCGTGGTCAAGAGTAAAAGGCTTCCTCGATATTCATCAAGATAAATTTTCTGCAGTCTATGGAACAAGCTGTACATATGCATATTGTTTTCCTCCCCTAAACCCATATCATGATATTATGAAGAAATTACCGCCAGATATTCCTATTTTGAGAAATAGAACTATTGATGAAAGCCATGAAAGAGATACGGACGGAAACATTCCAGTGACTGATGACTATGGAATTGTTACAAGATATGATGGTTCAGTAACTGATGCTGCACATCGGTTGGGAGTCCCTTATGCTGCTGCCCTTGAAACAACAACAAATATTGATTTAAGAAAATGTTATGGAATAAATCTGATGTGGATTAAAGGATTTGTTGATTTAATATCTCCCGCCTAAATAAACTTCTTTAATTTTTTGATGAGATAATATTTCTTTCCTACCTTCCAAAACAATCTGTCCGTCTTCAAGCAAATAGGTCTTATCAGCAATTTCAATTGCTTTTTTAGCATTTTGTTCAACTAATAATGCAGAAATCCCCATTTTTTTAAACCCTGCAATAGTTTTAAACAATTCTTTCTGGAGGAGAGGGCTTAATCCTAATGAAGGTTCATCAATTAATAATAAAGAAGGATTCTGCATAAGAGCTCTTCCCAAAGCTAGTTGCTGTCGTTGTCCGCCACTTAACTCATAGGCTAATTGATGAGATTGATGTTGCAAAAAAGGGAATTTTTCATAAACTCTAGCCAGATTTTTAGTAATGTTGTCTTGTTCCTGTTCTGGCACTCCAATGATAAGATTTTCATAAACAGTTAAGTTGCCGAAAACTGTTTTTCCTTGGTTAACATAAATAATGCCTAAAGTAACAAGTTCATGAGTTGCAAGATGAGTAATTTCCTTGTTGCGGAAAAATATACTGCCATGAGTGACTTCTGCAAGATTAAAAATAGCATTAATAATAGTGCTTTTCCCAGCGCCATTCGGTCCGATTAAAGCAACGATTTCTCCAGGATGAACATGAAGATTAATCCCTTTCAAAACCTGCAATTCGCCATAACCAGCATGAAGATTGTGTAGTTGAAGCATGATAGAATAATTATGACTAAGAATATAAAATTATCCATTTAATGTACGTAATAAGTCTGGGGTTTTAGCGCCTGCTTTTGTGAAGCTCTTCTTAATTTCAGTGTGGGGATTTTTCGAGGTTCCAGAGAGAAAAATCCAATCAATGTGATACGCTCAAGCTGAACCGGCGCTAAAACTATAGAAGACTTATTACGTACCTTTTAATAATTTTGGTGCAGATGGTAATTCATAACCACGCTGCATGAATTGATGTAATTGCCAAAACATAATTAATGTCTTCGAATCATGAAGTAATGAATTAATATCTAATCCTTCAAAAAATTTCCTTAATACTTCTCGCGCTTTCTCTTCTGCATGTTCAGATGCAAGGAATTGTTCTAATGTTTGTTTCATATAAACCCCATCACTGCCTATATTGTTCACCAGAGCTATTACCCTCAGAATAAGAAAACACCTTTTTACCAACGGCAAGAATCTCTGGCAATAGTTCATTTTTATTTGCTGTTCTTATTAAATTACCTAAGCAACCTGCATATAAAATTAATACATTAAACGTTATTAAAGCAAGTTTATTGAATTGATCTGCTTGTTCAGTTTGAGTATAATATTGCACTTTTTGTCTAGTATTCCCTCCTGCAAAAGCATTTACAAGAAGACTGTAAGCTTGATAAAAACAAGGGTATAACTCTTTTTTAGTCCAATCTGGTATTTCTTGGACTAAAGCGTTTAATTTTATTTCAATTAAAGAAGCTTCTAAATCCCTATCAGGATCAAGGTACTCATAATCATTAAGATCAATTATTGGCATTTAACCGGGAAAAACCTTCTGCTTATAAAATGTATCATTTTTAACACTATGCAGTAACTAATTTATAAAAACAAAACATTTAAATAGATATATAATGTAAATGTATATATGGGAACAATGACCATAAATATTCCTGATGAAATAGAAGCAGGATTTAGAAAAACCGTTGAAAAAGAATACGGCAAGGGAAAAGGTATTTTAGGCAAAGCAATAGCTGAAGCTATGACTAAATGGCAGGAAGAAAAAGAACAAAAAGAAATTGCAGAAAGAATGCTCGCAAGAATGAGAAAAGGATTTAAGTTAGGCATAGGAAAACCATATGGATCAAGAGATGAAATTTATGACCGAAGAATTTTTCCTACTTGATTCCAATATTCTAATCTATGCTTATAATAGATCTGAAGAGTATAAAGGTAAAATTGCAGAAGAAATCATAGAAGATTGTATAGGAAGAGATATTAAAGGCTGCACTTCTTTTCAATGTTTAGGCGAATTTTCCAAAGTAATGATTTCAAAATACCATATTTCATGCAAAGAAGTTAAAGAAATTATCAAAGATTTGTGTTCATTACAACATTTTAGAAAAATACATTATGATAAAACGACCATAATAAGTGCATTAGACCTAAGTGAGAACTACAACCTTCATTTCTGGGATGCATTAATAGTTGCAACAATGTTGGAAAATGGAATATACCAAATTTATACTGAAAACACTAAAGATTTCAAAAAAATCCCGCAGATTAGTGCAGTAAATCCTTTTGAAAAAGAGTTTAAAAAACAAAATAAAACTTAAACACCCAAATAAGCATCCAATACTTTCTTATTATTTCTAATCTGAGAAGGCAATCCTTCTGCAATAACTTTACCGTAGTCCATAACAAAAATATAATCAGCTAAGTCCATAACAAAATTCATGTCATGTTCTATAAGCAAAACTGTTTCACCTTGTTGTTGAAATTTTTTGAGAAGATGCTTAATTTGCTTTCGTAATGCAGGATTAACTCCAGCAACTGGCTCATCTAATAAGAGGATGGAATGTGGTTTTGCAAATGCCAATGCTAAATCCAATAATTTTCTCTGGCCATAGCTTAAGCTATGACCATAAGTAGTTAATGGTTTGTGCAAACCAACAAGTTGCAAGGTTTCATGTATTTGTTGAGAAAAGTTTTCTTGATAGTTCAAAAAATTAGTAAGAAGTTGCTGGTCAGTTGTTGCCAGAGCAATTTTGAGATGTTCTTCAATAGTTAAATTTTTGAATAGTCGAACTTCTTGAAAAGTTCTCGATAATCCTAAAGCGCTAATAACATGAGGCTCCTTTTCAGTAATCTCAATTTTCTTAAGATAGACATGCCCATGATCTGGAACTAAAAGTCCGCTAATGACATTAAACAACGTGCTTTTTCCTGAGCCATTTGGTCCAATAAGAGCAGTGATGCTTCCTTCTTTAACCGTTACACTACAGTGATCTAAAGCTCGTAATCCGCCAAAATTAAGACTAATATTGTTTATATCAAGCATCTTCTAAATCAATCCTCCCAAATAATCCACGTGGATTATATAATAAAATAGCAAGCAAAACTAAAGCATACAAAATTTGTCTTCCAGGACCTATAACAGAACTTGGCAGTGATAGAAACCGTAATGTTTCAGGAATTAAAAGAATAATAAACGTTGCTACAATTGAACCTTTAATGGACGCAATTCCCCCTACAATGAGAATGGTTAACATAAGCACAATTTCAGTTAAGGTAAATGATGAGGGATCAATGTAAGTGATATAATGGGCAAATAAGCTTCCTGCAATACCAGCAAAAAAAGCTGATAACATCATTGCTTTTGCTTTGAGCTTAAAAGTATTTTTACCAAGCACTTGTAAACCAAGAGCATCATCCCTCGTTGCTTGCAAGAGCCTTCCAAAAGGTGATTGGAGTATTCGGTGTATGATAAAAATGGAAATTGTCATAATAACAAAAGCAAGGATAAGATATAATTCTGGTTTAACAAGATGAAATCCTAAAATAGTCGGTTTTGGTATTCCAGGAATTCCTAACGGCCCTCGAGTTAATGCTACCCAATTGAGGAAAAGTGAATGCGCAACAAAAGCAAATCCTAAGGTTGCCAACGCTAGATAATCCCCTTTTAATTTTCGTGTTGCAAGGACAAGAAGATAACCGCAACCGCTTGCTAATAATGCGCCAGAAAGCATTGCTATAAAAAAAGGAACTCCTGATATAGTCAGCAACGCTGACGTATATGCGCCTAGACCAAAAAAAGCAACATGCCCTAAATTTAATAATCCAGTAAAACCAAGAGCTAGATTTAAACTAACGGTAAGGATAATATAGATGCAAACTAAAATCAACATATGAATGAGATAATATCCACCAATCATACAAAGCACCTGTTTTTGTTGATAAGATCATACATTTTTAATACCTTTATTTAATCCAAATAATCCTGTTGGTTTCCAAAGCAGGAAAATAAATAGCAATAAAAACGTAATGCCATTTTTATATCCTGAAGGCAAAAACCATATGCCGAGATTTTCCACAATACCAACAATAAACGATCCTGCAATTGCTCCAGGCACTGAAGTTATACCTCCAACAACTGCGCCAGTAAACCCTTTAATCATTAGTTCTGTGCCCATAGTAGGAACTAAATTCTGCTCTAAACCAATTAAAATTCCTGCTAAACCTGCTAAACCTGAGCCGAGTAAAAAAGAATATGCTTTTACTCGTTGAGCATTAATCCCAATAATATTTGCAAGCTGCTGATTATCTGAAACTGCGCGCATAGTTCTTCCAAGCATTGTTCTTTGCATAAACAAATATAAAACAAGAGATAAAAGAAGGGCTAATGCGATTAATGCTATTTGCAATTTAGTAATAATTGCTCCAAACAAAGTAATTCCTTTGCTAATCGGAATATACCCTATGCTTTTAACACTTGGCCCAAAAATAACTTGAATAATATTTTGGAAAAGAATTAATAACCCTATGCTTGCAATTAATAAAATAATATTTGAGCTATGGCGTTCTTGCAAGGGTTGATAAATCGCATAATATAATCCCCAGCCAAAGACTGCTGTTAAAAGGATAGTGCTTGCACAAGCAAGATAAAAAGGCAATCCAAGGAGAGTAAAAAAACTGTAAAGTAAGTAACCACCGACAACAACACTGCTTCCGTGAGCAAAATGCATGAATTTATTCGTAGAATAAATTAAGGTAAAACCACAGGCAACTAATGCGTATAACGCCCCTGCTATAAACCCATTGATTAAAAGCTGGAACAAAACCATACATAACTGTAAAAGAGCATTATTTATATTAGTTTTGAATCGCTAGGCTCTGGTGAAAATGTATTGCACAGCAATATTTTGGCATCTTTTTGTGAGGCTCTTTAATTTCATAAGTGAGGATTTTTCGGAGTGCCAGAGAGAAAAATCCAATAAAATAAATACATCAAAAGCCGAACTGATGCCAAAACCGAGGCTATGCCGAGATTTTCACCAGAGCAGAATAGGTTATTCTTGAACAACAAACTTTCCGTCTTTGACAACATATACTTCGTAATTACCTGAAACTTCACCTTTACTGTCAAATTTGATATGACCGGAAGCCCCATCAAACTCCATGGTATAAAGTGCTTGCTGTAATGCTTCACTTGTTGCTGCGCCTTGCTTTAATGCTAAACCTATTGCCATCATTGCATCATAAGCCTGTGGAGCAAAAGGACCAGGTTCAGTAGTATATGCTTGTTGATGCCTTGTTTTAAAGTCATTGCTTCCGGTGCTGACAGAGGTCAAATACATGCCTTCTGCTGCACTGCCTGCGCCTTTTAAAACATCATCTGATTTCAATCCTTCTGATGCTACAACAAATATTTCTAAGCCAAGCTCTTTCATCTGCTTTAATGCTGCAACACTTGAATCAACTGAATTACTGATAAGATAAACAGCATCTGGCTTTGCTTCTTTAATTTTAACAAGTTGAGCACGTAGATCTGTTGATTTTGGAGCAAATGCTTCATTGGCAACAATTTTCCCGCCCAATGCTGGAAATTTCTCTCCTAAAACGCTGCTAAATCCTAAACCATAATCCTCATTACCATATAAGACAGCTAAGTTTCGATAACCTTTATCATAAACTAATTTTGCACCAAAATCCCCTTGCAATGCATCGCTGGGAATAGTCCTAAACACATAATCGCCAGCGTCGCTGTATTTTGGCGCTGTTGATGCCGGACTGATCATAACTACTTTCTGCTGTTCTGCAATAGGAGCAGCAGCCAAGCTTGCACTAGAGCAAAGCTCTCCAATAACTGCATAGACTTTGTCAACGGAAGTAAGTTTGCTTAAAGCAGTTGCTGCTTCTTTGCCATCACATTTAGTATCTTCATAAATAAGTTCGACATTATCTAAACTAAGCTCTTTTTTTGCAAGTTCTATTCCACCTTTTACTCCTTCACCATAAGATGCAACATCGCCGCTTAATGGCACCATAACACCAACCTTTACGTTAGTAGTTGGTAAAGCATCTGTTTTTTTATCTTCACCTTGCTGTGAACAACCTATTAAGAGAACGATTAAAACGAGTAAACCCACCACTAAAAATTGTTTAATATTCATAGTCTTACCTCCATAAAATCTTATGAATTGTATCTATGTAAACAAGCATTATTTATAAAAGTTTATGAAAGAATAACGAAAGATATTTATAAAAAGAGAAAACAAGAGAGTATATGAACGAAGCATTGGTCAAAATAAGAAACAATACTGAACAATTTTTCTATAAGAATATAGTTAAAAGAATATTTTTCAGAATCGATCCTGAAAATGTCCATGATCATATTATGAAAACAGGAAAATTTCTTGGCAGAAACTATATAACAAAAAGACTCACCAAGAGTCTTTTTTATTACAAACATCCAATGCTTGAACAGCAAATTCAAGGGATTGCCTTCAAAAATCCTATTGGATTGGCAGCTGGCTTCGATAAAAACGCTGAATTAACTGATATTCTTCCTGCAATAGGTTTTGGTTTTATTGAAGTGGGCTCAATTACCGGTAAACCGTGCGAAGGTAATCCGAAGCCAAGATTATGGCGGTTAAAGAATTCCAAAGCATTGGTTGTTTATTATGGATTAAAAAATGATGGCTGCAAAGCAATCAGCCAACGTTTAAGAGAGAAAAAATTTGAAATCCCAGTAGGAATAAGCATTGCAAAAACCAATAATAAAGAAACCATTAGTGTTGAAGCAGGAATTAAAGATTATGTTGAAGCGTATAAAGAATTTCTTAACATCGGAGCCTATATCACCATCAATATCAGCTGCCCAAATACTTTTGGAGGAGAACCATTTACTGATGCAAAAAAGCTCGACCAACTTCTCACTGAGATTGACAAGCTTCCTCATAAAAAACCAATTTTTTTAAAAATATCCCCTGATCTAACAGAAAAACAAATTAACGCTCTTGTTGAAGTGTGTAATAAACACAGCATTCAAGGATTTATTTGTTCAAACTTAACAAAAAACAGAAAAAATAGCAAAATATGCGACATGAATGTCCCAGAAAAAGGCGGTATAAGTGGCAAAGTAGCAGAAGAATTAGCTAATAATCTTATCAGATATGTTTACCAAAAAACAAAAGGAGATTATATAATTATTGGCTGTGGCGGAGTATTCACCGGTGAAGACGCTTACAAAAAAATAAAAGCAGGCGCTTCATTGATTCAATTGATTACCGGGATGATTTTTGAAGGCCCGCAAACGATTGGGGCTATTAATCAAGAATTAGTAAAACTCCTGGAAAAAGATGGTTATCAAAATATACATGAAGCAGTTGGCGCAGATTATGGCAATAAAAATAATCCTAAGAAAAGTGCAGCTTGAAGAATGTTTGAATATTAACAAATTAATTCCTGAGTTTAACAAAGAAAAATATTCTTATGAATACTTCGCAAGACGTTGTAAAGGAAAAAAACCGTTTCTATTCGCAGCGTATGCAGGGAAAAAACCAGTAGGCTACATGATAAATTATGATAAATATAATGATAGTTCATTCTATTGCTGGATGACAGGTGTTATTCCTCAATATCGAAACAAAGGAGTACTTAAAAAGATGATGGCATTCTTGGAAAAAGAAGCGAAAAGACAAGGTTATACAAGTATTAAATTAACGACAAGGAACATCCGGAGAAATATGTTGGCATATTTGGTGAAATATAATTATAATATTGTTGATTTTGCAGTGCAGCCTAAAATCAATCGCAATAAAAGCATTTGGGAAAAGAAAATAGATTAATGAGAAAGAATTATTAAGAGGCGTATTATTTTTCTTGAACTTCAACTAACCATCCTGGCGCGCCTGTTAAATACAACGTTACTCCATCAATTTCAAAATGAATAAAGTCAGCTAAAGTGTTGTATAACCATCCTGGTTCTTCATCAGTATAAATATATTTGTAGAATAATTTTGCTTTCCAGTCAAGTTCTGCTTGTTTTGCATTAATAGTAAAAGGAAAGAAAGCTCCATCAAATTGATTCATTGATAATGCGCAAACTTCATTTCCTGCAACATCTGCGCAAAGCGTTCCTTGTTCCCAGTATTCTTCATAATTATGGATAAAATATTGCCCTGTTTCTAAGCCAGGACTTTGTTCTGTTTCTGGTTGCGGACCTTGTTCAACAAGAGGTGTTCTTTTTTTCACAACAATAGTTGCCATTTGTTCATTATTGTTAAAATTTAACTCTTGTTTATTGCCAAGGACAAACCAACCATCTTCCATTTTTACTTGATAACCAACAAAACGCAAACCAACTTGACGTTCTCCGATCTGCCCTATATTTTGCCCTCTAAACAGAAATTCACTTTCAAGTTCAACATATTCGCCAGGATTAAGCGCAATTGCAGGAACTCGCTGAGTAAAGGGAAATTCTTGACCCTTTTTTATTTCAACACCTGATAACGCTTGTATTGTTACTTGTTCAATTCTAGTACTACCATCTGAGAGATGTACAACAAATTGAGAAGGTACATTTTCAACTAACTGTTGATCTAAAAGATCAGTTATACTTACACCTTGATAGTTTTCAGGAGTATAAGGCTGGATTCTCAATCGTGTAACAACTGATTTATCACCTGTATTTTTAATCTTAAACTGAAATACAACGGGAGTATATGCTTCAGCGCTCTGAGTAGCTTGCAGATCAACAAGAGCAAGATCTACGACAGCTGAAACTGCTGTTGCTAGGAAAAGTAATAGGAAAATTAAGAACAATGATCGAAATAACTTGACAGTAAACATAGATATGACATAATGAAAGAGATATATAAAAGTATCGAATGAATGTACGTATTAAGTCTGGTGGTTTATTAAGTCTGGTGGTTTAGCGCCTACTTTTGTGAAGCTCTAAGATTCAGTGCATTGGGGATTTTTCGGAGTTCCAGAGAGAAAAATCCAATGTTAAATTACTTTTGAAGCTGAACCGGCGCTAAACCCGAAGAAGACTTAATACGTACGAATGAATGAGCGGTGCGAGAAATAAATAACCTTTAAATATCTCTAGAAAAATACCATAGGTATGAAGTTATATGAATTTGAAGGAAAATTATTGTACCATGAAGCTGGAATTCCTATTCCAAAAGGAGAAGTAATTGAAAATCTCAATCAGATTTCTAACATCGACAAACCTGTTGCAATAAAAGCCCAGACATTGGCAGGAAAAAGGGGCAAAGCAGGCGCAATAAAATTTGCTGCAACAAAACAAGAAGCAAAAAAGTATGCTGAGCAAATGCTCAATAAAGTAATCTTAAATGAAACAGTAAAAAAAGTGCTTATTGAAGAAAAATTAGAAATAGCTGAAGAATATTATCTCGGTATTATTTTCAGCCAGGAAGAACGCTCCCCTGTTTTCTTGCTGAGTAAATTTGGCGGCATTGATATCGAAGATGTTGCTCAAAAAGATATTATCAAACACACGATTAACATGCTAAAAGGCTTCACCGAAGATGAGGCAAAACAAATGCTAAAAAAAGCAGGAATAAAACTTCCTGAACTTCCAGCAATAATGACTAAATTATATCACGCATTTACGAGCAATGATATGAAAATGTGCGAGATTAATCCTTTAATTCTAACAAAAGATAATAAATTAGTAGCAGCTGATGCTGTCGTTGTATTGGATGATTCTAGCCAATTCAGATGGAAGCATCAATTTCCAGAACGAGTAGGCATTGGGAGAGAAAAAACAGAACTGGAAAAAGCAGCAAATGCCATTGACAAAGATGATTATCGAGGAGTTGCCGGCAAAACATTTATTGAGTTGGATGGCGACATAGGAATGCTGTCGATTGGTGGCGGAGCATCAATGGCATGTATTGATGCTTTAATTAGTTATGGCGGCAAGCCAGCTAATTTTACTGAGTTTTCAGGCAATCCTTCAGCAGAAAAAGTGGAAAAATTAACCCGAGTAGTTCTTGCAAAGCCACATTTAAACGGCTTATGGATTGTAGGAGTAACGGCAAACTTCACCAGAATAGATATTACCTTTCAAGGAATTGCCAATGCATTGAAAGACATAAAACCAAAATTCCCCATTGTTGTCAGAAGAGGAGGTCCTTATGAAAAAGAAGGATTCGCCATTTTGAGACAGACGGCAAAAGAGTGCAATTTAGACCTCAGCATTTACGACGATACAACACCAATGACTCTCTCAGGTAAAATAATAGTTGATAAAGTTAATGAATATAAAAACAAAATTAAAAAGTTGAAAAAGTAAAAGAAAAAATAATTGTGAAACCAATGGCAATCTTAATTGATGAAAACACACAAGTTTTGATACAAGGCATTACCGGCAATGAAGGAAGCCGGGCTGCCGATGTAATGTTAAAATACAACACTAAAGTAGTCTGCGGAGTAACACCAGGCAAAGGCGGACAGCAAGTGCAGGGAGTTCCAGTATATAATTCTATTAAAGAAGCTTTAACAAAACATCCTCAAGTAAATGCAAGCGTTATTTTTGTGCCGCCAAAATTTGCAAAAGCAGCCATGCTTGAAGCAATAGAAAACAAAATACCATTGATAGATGTGATTACTGAATTTATTCCGTTGCATGACGTTGCTTATTGCCTGGCAAAAGCAAAAGAAAACAAAGTAACCATTATTGGTCCAGCCAATGTAGGCATCATATCGCCAGGAAAATGCAAGATTGGTTCAATTGGCGGAGAAACAAACAAAGCATACACGCCTGGAACTATTGGTGTTATTTCTAAATCAGGCGGTATGTCATCAGAAACAGCATATATTTTCAAACTAGCTGGCATGGGACAATCAACCGTCATAAGCATTGGCGGAGATGTTCTTAATGGCTTCAGTTTCAAAGATGCCCTTGCACTATTTGAAAAAGATCCAGAAACAAAAGCAGTCGTTATGTTCGGTGAAATTGGTGGAACATACGAAGAAGAAGCTGCCGAATTTATCAACGCAGGCGGTTTTACAAAACCATGCGCAGCATTTATCTCAGGAAAATTCGCAGCAACCTTACCAGACGTCACATTAGGTCATGCAGGAGCAATCATTGAACAAGGCAAAGGCACAAGAGAAGCTAAAATCAAAGCATTGCAGGATGCTGGTGTCATGATTGCCGAAGTCCATCATGAATTGGTTGATTTAGTAAAGAAAGCGTTAAAAATATAAATCAACTTAGATAAAAAGAGATTAATGATTAAAAACTCACCTATTGTTTATGGAATTCTAAGTGTAATCAGTATTGTAATTGTTGAGTTAATATTGTTTTTAGATGATATTTCAATTAAATACATCTGGAAATGGAAAACCTATTTGTTCATTATCACATTTATCGCTGGGATAATATTAGGATTATTAGCAATGAAGCTTTCTAAAACTAAAGAAGAAAAACAATTAATCTCAGCTAAAGTTGGATGGTATTTAGGGATTATTGGTATTTTATTAAACAGTTCTCTGTTACTATTATTTTTTATTGCAAGGAATATACAAATAAAATAAAACAGTAGGATTTATAATAATGATTTTAATTATAGTTTTTTATGAATAGTTATGTCAATCTTTGGCAAATAATAAAAGAGAAGATGTATTCCATAACTAATTCCAATGCATATTAAAACATCTATTACAAAAACAAGTAGACCATATTTGCCACCGATCAAAGCTAAAACATCCTTATCATTGATAATTTGGATGTTAAGAATAGATAATAAAAGATAGAAAGTAAGAAAGCCTAATAACATAGATCTTATGAATTTATCAAATAAAGGTACATCATAAATACGCCCACTTTCACGTCGCCATTCTATAAAGGATAATCCAACGTAACCTACACCAAGAATATGAAGCAGTAAAATTAAAGATTTCCACTCAAGAATAGAAGAAGTAAAAATATCTTCTAAAGCCATTTGGCTACCCTCGGTAAAATAAAATAAACCATTCCAAAAATCATAAGCATTATACCAAAATATGCTGAGTTAAAAAGAGTATTAAAAATAGGGATATATATCCCAAAAAAATAAATAATGACACCAATAACAAAGACAACCAATGCAACTTTATCCGATGATTTTGCCATGTTCTTCTCAAATGAAGAAGATTATTTAAATGTATCTGATTAACTTTATAAATAAGATTAATCTATAAAAGAAAATGCCAGAACAAAAAGAAAAAGTATGGAAAACCAATATATCAGGACAAGTAGACAATGAACTCATCATTCATGGGTACAAATTAACTGATATGATTCAAAAACTGAATTTCACCCAAGCCATATTTCTCATGTTACAGGGAAAACTTCCTTCAAAAAAAGAAGAATTAATTTTCAACACAATCCTTGTTGCCACCATTGATCATGGCATAGGCACTCCTTCAACAACAGTTGCAAGAACAGTTCGTTCATGCGGCAATCCTTTAAACACGAGCATCGCTGCAGGAATACTAGCGCAAGGTGATCTTCATGGAGGAGCATTAGAACAAGCAATGGAAATGATAAAAAGTGCTATAGAACAAAACAAAACAGCAAAAGAAATAGTCGCAGATGCTTTAAAAAATAAAAAACTACTCTATGGTTTTGGACATAAAATATGCAAAGGTTCAGATCCAAGAACAACAGCTATTCTTGAAGTCCTTAAAAAACAAAAAGCAATCAGCAAATATGTTTCATTTGCTGTAGAAATGGAAAAAGAGATAGAAAAACAAAAAGGCATTAAAATTCCCTTGAATATTGATGGTATTAATGCTGCTGTCGCTTTAGACCTTGGCTTTCAGCCTGAAATGGGGAAAGCATTATTCATCATACCACGAGTGGCAGGATTAGCAGCTCATTGTATTGAAGAAGGGAAACAAAAAACATTGAGAAGATTGTCACCTGAAGAATACGAATATACAGGAATGATAAGAAAAAAGTTATAAATATCCCTACTTTCAAAAGAGCATGGATATTGCTGAAACATTAAAAAAAGTACATGATTCTAAAGAATTTAAGCTCTATCAAAAAAACAACCCAAAAGCCTATTTAGTCCATATTTTTTTTATGACAGGCAATGGTATTGATGTAGGTTATTACAATGCTGAAACTGATTTATTAGCAGCATTTAACACAAAAAACGAAGTTAAAAAGGTAGTTGAAGAAAAACCATTTAAGCAGAGCACCACAATACATTTATTAGACTTAAAAAAAGTAAAGCTTAGTATGGATGACGCATTTGATATCGCAATTCAATGTCAAAAAGAAAAGTACAAGAATGAACTGGTTAACAAAGAAATTGTTATTCTCCAAGAATTGGAAGGTTGTGGAATAATATACAACATCACCTTCATTACAGAATCATTCAAAACTTTAAACATAAAGATTGATGCGCAAACAAAAAATATTGTCAGTGAAAATATTGCTCCATTGATTGGGTTTTAACAATATAAATAATAATAATAATATACCAATACAACCTATACATTGAAATGCAACATTCTTTATAAAACAACTTACTGCAGCAATTAATGGGGTGAAAGATATGAAAGTGCTTATCACAAGACTTGACAAAGAGCTGCCTATTCCTCATTATAAGCATGACGGAGACGCAGGCATGGATATTTACAGCAGAGAAGACGTTGTTCTCGAACCTGGTCAATTTAAAATGGTGCCTACGGGATTAAAAATTGCAGTGCCTTTTGGCTATGAAGTCCAAGTTCGCCCGCGGAGTGGATTGGCTGCAAAGCACGGCATTTCTATCGTCAACACGCCAGGAACCGTTGATTGTGGTTATCGGGGAGAAATCGCAGCAATTCTCATTAACCATGGAAAAGAAGCATTTCACGTTAAAAGAGCTGAAAGAATTGCTCAAATAGTTATTAACAAAGTAGAAATTGTTGAAGTAGAAGAATCTGAAATCTTGCCCGATTCAACACGAGGAGAAGGAGGATTCGGCAGTACAGGAAGAAAATAAAAAGAAAACAATAACAAAAAAAGAGGCAACAGCATGGCAATAAGCTACAACGCAAGCAAGAATACAAAAAAACTTGAGACATTTGATGAGGAAAATGTTGAAGAAGAAAAAAAAGAGGAAGAATGAGGGTTTCTTATGCTGGCATATATCAAAGAGATCATTCCTATTAATGTGGAGTGGTCAGAACATATGTGCTTAGCAGTATATTTTTCTGGATCTAATTTTAACGCTGGATGGCTAGCTGACAAGAATTTGAACACTATTAATAATGAGATATTTGCAAAAGATATTAAAGAAATTAAAAGAGAAATTGAAACACAAGCAGTTGGCATGGATACCGTAATACTAACTGGTGGAGAACCATGTTTGCAGAGACTAGCGCTGTTGAGTATTGCTAAAATAATTAAAGAGAAAAATTTAAAATGTGGTTTAGAAACAAATGGAACAAAGCCCGATATCATCAAAGCTCTTTTTGAAGAAAAATTAATTGATTTTTTGATAATTAATCTAAATAGTACTTTTGTACCTGAACTCTTTGAAAAAATAACAAAGTCAAGAAGTTTTTTTATCACTTCTGAAACAATCATACATGATATTAAAAAAACATTAGAGATAACAAAGAGTGCAAATATTCCTCTTGAAATAAGAACAACAATTATTCCAACATTGCTTTATAAAAAAGAAGATGTGCTGGAGATAGCAAAAGAATTAAAGGATATTGACTGCATTTGGAAGTTAAAGAAATTTACAAACGCTGAAAAACTCATGGATAAGCGGTTTCAAGCGCTAAATCCTCCTTCAGATCAATTTCTCGAAGATTTGCGTGAAGTATGTTTACGGAATTATCCGCAATTGAGAATTGAGATTATGCAAGAACTTCAGCAACCAATTGTATAGCTTTGTTGCAGGTTCCTGAGATATCATCAGTATTCGTGTCAAGATAAACGACTTTGCTTCCATGGCTTTCGAACAACTTCTTAAGCCAGTCACTTTGATAGCGTTCAGCAATTTTTCGCTGAAAAACAATTTTTTCAAATATAGCATTATCTTTCTTAGATCGATTATCTAATCGCTTCATGCTAGTATCAGGATCCACAACAGTAACGATTAACAGATGAGGTGCATGTTTTAAAGCTAATTTGTTGCCAGGCAAGTTGATAATTTCCATCAAAGATAATTTTTCATGCTGGACAGGTTGATAAACAAGAGAAGTAATAACACCTCGCTCTTGAATAATTATTTTTCCTGATTGCAAGCTAGGTATGATCAATTTTTTATAGAGAATTTCCCGGTCTAAGGAAAAAGCATGAGCTGTGCTTAAGCCAGAGTACTCTCGTCCATTTTCTTGAATAATTTCTTCACGTATAACCTTGCCAATCATCGAATGCGTTGGCTCTGAGCTAATAATGACTTGATAATCAGCGAGCATTTGTTCTGTAGGAATTTCATTTTTAAGTTGCCAGAACTCGCGCAAGTCAAAGACTGATTTTCCCTGCTGTTCAAGATGCTCTTTTAACGCAGTAACAATAGTGCCTTTACCACTGCCATCCAATCCATCAACCATAATGAATACGCCTTTCATAAGAATAGATAAGTAATGGTACTATATATGGATTGTGATGAATAGGTTCTGTCCCGAATGAAGTTTTTGGTGCCATACTGGTGATTATCTTAAGAATAAATAATCGAGAAAAAAGGAAATTCCAATGGGAATTTTTTCCTTCTTATAAACAAGTGAGATAATCACAGCACCAAAACCGAGGCTATGCCGAGATTCGGGACAGAACCGATGGATAAGCTATTTAAAGCTGGATTGTTTTTCAGAGATATGCAGTACAAAATTGTTGCTATTGTTGGGATGCCAGGTTCAGGAAAAACTGAAGCTTCTCGATTTATTGAATTAGCAGGATTTTACCGAATCAGATTTGGCGATATCACTGATGAACATATCAAAAAAAACAATCTTGAACATAATGAAGAAAATGAAAGACGAATACGAGAATTCTTGAGAAAAAAAGAAGGCAATGCAGGTTATGCAAAATTAAATCTTGAGCGTATTGAAAAATCTATTCAAACAAGCCATGTAGTTATTGATGGCATGTACAGTTGGGAAGAATATCTTTTTTTAAAAGAAAGATTTAATGAACATCTTATCGTGCTTGGACTGTATGCTCCACCAGCAGTGCGGCATGTGAGATTAAACACAAGATCAATACGACCATTAACTCAGGAAGAAGCTATAAGCCGCGATATAAGTCAAATTGAAAAGCTTAATCAAGCCGGACCAATTGTTATGGCAGATCATATGATTATAAATACAAAAACACTGTTTGATTTGCGTGATGAAGTTAACAGATTTTTACAACTTTTTGTTTAGAAGTTATCGTATTTGTTGATGCAATGCTTTAAATGCTTTATCTAAAGCAAAATATAGATTTGGTTCTACAGCATTGGATTTATATTCTTTATCAAGAAGAAGCAATGTTTGCAATTCATAGCTTTTATTATCAAGTGGTTTTAAGCTAACCGTAATATCTTTAAAATCCTGATGAGCATCGCAAATCTCTTTAACATGATTGCCTATAAGCTTCTTTGCAATAACAAGATCAGCTGGTTTTAAGTCAGAAAATCCGTCTAATTTAATGTTTCCACCAAGTTCCATCATCACTATACACCTTCTACTTCAATATGATTACAGAGCAATAACTGCTCTGTAATCCACTTTATAAAAATACTTTATATACTTTGTTCTTATAAATATTATAAAATATGAAAGAGAAAACATATAATCTATATATTATAGCTTAAAAGCTATAATGATAGAAAAATCATTCATAATATTGCCCAAAGTAGGAGCTAAAAAAGAGCAAGAACTATGGAAAGCTCATATTAACACATGGCAGGATTTTATGCGAGCGCAGAAAATTCCTTTAATCAGCAGTGAAAAAAAACAATTTTTTGACAGATTTTTAAAGCAGGCTATTAACCAGTTGCATGAGTATAATGCAGAATTCTTCCGTCCACTATTGCCAACAACAGAAACCTGGCGCTTGTACGAGCATTTTAAAGAGGATGCTTGTTTTTTGGATATTGAAACTTCAGGTCAAAACGGCTACATCACAGTGGTAGGTGTTTATGATGGTTATGAAACAAAAACCCTCATCAAAGGAAAGAGCCTTTATCCTGAATTGATTAAAAAAGTGCTTCAGCCATACAAGCTAATCATTACATTTAATGGCTCAACATTTGATCTTCCAATGCTGGAGAAATTTGCTCCAAATATGATCCCAAATATTCCTCATATAGATCTTCGTCATTGTTGTGCAAAATTAGATTTAACCGGTGGTTTAAAACATATAGAAGAAAAACTCAATATTCACCGGCCATTGCACCTGAAAGGTTATGGAGGAGATCATGCAATTGACCTTTGGCGCGCATACATAGCTTCAGGAAGAGAAGAGTATCTTAACAGACTAGTTGAATACAACAATGAGGATACTATTAATCTCAAGCCACTTGCAGAATACTGTTATAAAGAATTGAAAAAAAAGATATTAATAACCTGTACGTAATAAGTCTGGGGTTTTAGCGCCTACTTTTGTGAAGCTTTTCTTATATTTACTATGAGGATTTTTCGGAGTGCCAGAGAGAAAAATCCAATTGAAATTTGCTTGAAAAGCTGAACCGGCGCTACCTGAATCCGAAGGATCTCAGGGATTAAAAATAGTGATTTTTAATAAAACCATAGAAGACTTATTACGTACAATAACCCAAAACAGTTATTAATAACCAATCATTTTCTTTTAATATGCATGGATTTGTCGTATACCCAACGTATAGAATAATAGAAAATAAAGCATATGTTTATTTATTTGGAAGATTAGAAAATGGAGAGTCTTTCTTAACGATTAATCTTTTCAAGCCTTATTTTTGGATTAAAAAAACCGATCTCAACAAAGCGCAGGAATTAGGCAAGGGTGCAAGTAAATTTGAAGTTGAAGAACCATTGCCTTGTTTCAAAAATTTCCAGGGAGAAGAGGTAGTAAAGATTATTCTTAATATTCCCAAAGAAGTTCCAGAATTAAGAAAACTCTTCAACGAAAATACAATTGTTTGCTACGAAGCTGATATCAGATTTCCGTATAGATTTATGATCGATAAAGGCATTAAAGGAATTATGAACATTGAAGGCAACTTCAAACAAGGCCATTTTGTCAGCAGAATTTATGAAGAACCTGCATTAACTCAGACAGAACATTATGAAGTGAAACTCAAAACATTATCTATTGACATTGAAACAAAAGGCGATGCTTCTGAAATTTATTCGATTGCATGGTATGTAAAAAATGAACTAGCTGAGCTATCCGAAGTATTAATGGTAAGCGCTAAAGAAGTAACATCAACAACAAAAGTAACCGTATGCAAAGATGAGAAGACCTTGCTTGAAACATTTTTTGAAAGAATAAAAACTATTGACCCTGATTTCATCACTGGCTGGAATATTATTGATTTTGATCTCGCAGTAATTAAAAAGCAAGCTGATAAATATAAAATTCCATTTATATTAGGAAGAGCAGAATGGGCTTCAACAATTAAGATATATGATGATTTTTTCAAAAGCTCGGATGCAGATGTTGCAGGAAGACAAGTATTAGATGGAATTGAATTGTTAAAAGGAGCATTTATTAAATTAAATGATTATAAACTCGATACTGCAGCAGGAGAAATTCTTGGAAGAAAAAAAACAGAGCAATTCATTAACAAAAGACTGGAAATAGAAACCATGTATCAGCATGACAAAGAACGGCTTGCTGTTTATAATCAAGAAGATACTCGATTAGTAATAGAAATCCTTGAGAAAAAGAATCTCCTTAATTTGACCATTCAGCGTTCACTATTAACAGGGATGCAGCCTGATCGCGTGAGCTCTTCAATTGCATCATTGGATAATCTCTACCTGCGGGAAACTATGAAGAGACTGCTCGTTTGCCCAACCGCATCGTTCTCTGATAGAGAAGAACGGATTAAAGGTGGTTTTGTCCGTGATCCTGATCCTGGAATTTATGAATTTATTATCGTCCTTGACTTCAAAAGTCTGTATCCAAGTATTATTAGAACATTTAATATTGACCCTTATTCATTTGATAAAAACGGCACCATTCTTGCACCTAATGGTGCGAGATTTAGAAATGAAAATGGTATTTTACCGATGATTATCGAGAGATTATGGCGGATGAGGGATGAAGCAAAAAAGAGAAAAGATGATGTTGCAAGTTATGCTATTAAAATCACGATGAATTCTTTTTTTGGATGCTTAGCCAACCCTCATTGCAGATTTTACAGTATTGAATTAGGCAATGCAATTACTCATTTTGGCCAGCAGATTGTCAAAGAAACAGCTGATCGCGTAGAAGAAATGGGATATAAAGTAGTATATGGGGATACCGATTCCATTTTTGTCCTCTCAAAAGCAGACAACTATCAAGAGGCAGAAACAATTGCGTTAAAGATACAGGATTTTATTAATGAATATTTTGAAGGTAAAGTTAAAGATTTATACGATAGACCTTCGTTTTTAGAACTAGAATTTGACAAAGTATTCAAGAAATTTATTCTTCCAAAAATACGCGGTTCAGAGTTAGGGGCAAAAAAAAGATACGCTGGTCTTGTTCTTGAAGAAGATGGAAAAGAAGAAATGACATTTACTGGATTGGAATTTGTAAGAAGAGATTGGACAGATTTAGCTAAAGAATTTCAAATGGAAATCTTAAAGCGAATTTTCAAGAATGAAGAAATTCAAGAATATGTAAAACAATTTGTTAAAGAAGTTAAAGAAGGAAAGCATGATAAGTTATTAATCTACAGAAAAGCAATCAGAAAAGACGTCAAAGAATACACCAAGACAACACCCCCTCATGTTAAAGCAGCGCGATTATTAGGTACTGAATTAGAATCAACAATTATAGAATATGTTATCACCACTGAAGGCCCTGAACCAATACAAAAACAAAAAAACAAAATTGATTACGATCATTATATTGAAAAACAATTAAAGCCAATAGCAGATTCAGTATTAGTATTTTTTGATACCAATTTCGATGAATTAACAACTAAAAAGAAACAAAAGACATTGTTTAATTATTAAAATTTATAAAGTTAACATTCTTTCCAATAAAAACAAAGGTGATAATATGGGTGATAGGCCTATTCCTCGGGCAGCAGGTCCTAATTGGGTACCTGAAGATACACCAATTGAAGATTATGAAAGACAAGCTTTAGAAGAAGTATTAGACCGAGATGGTGTTGCTCTTGATAGGAAGCTTGGTGAATACGTCAAAAAACAATTGCCTGTTTATCAAGCACAATTAGAAGGAGCAATTAAGATACGATCAGAAAGCGCAGATTCAGAACATAGACAAAATTTACAAAGAATTCTTGATTATATGAACGGCATATTAACAAGTTATGGATTTTCTGTAACAACAGTTCCTAATCATGGTTTTCCTGTGCTTGTTGCTAAACACGCATCTGGTAATCCTAATGCAAAAAAACTTCTTATTTACAATCACATGGATGTTCAACCTCCTGGTGATTTAACTGCATGGACTGATCTTGACAAATACGGAATGAAAGATCCATTTGACGCAAAAACAAAAGAGGGTATTACAAAAGGAAGAGGAGCAACAGATGACAAAGGACCAGCGCTTTGCATAGCACATGCGCTTAACTTTTTAAGAACTCACGAATACACTATACCTGATGTAACATGGGTGCTTGAAACACAGGAAGAAGACGGCAGTAAGACATTTCCAAGATTCATGGCAGAACATGGAGATTTAGTAGGAAAACCTGACGTTCTTTTAGTTTCTGATACAACCTTTGAAGGTCATTTACCTGCAGTAAGTTACGGTTTAAGAGGTTTAGTTGACGGTGATATAACATTAGTCGATACTAATAAAAGTAATAAAAGAAATCTTGTTGAAGTTCTTGATTACAAAGGTGGTGTTGAAGATTTCAATAAATTTAGTACTATTATTCCAGCAAATGGTTTAGTTAAATTAAGAGTTGAATCATCAGTTAAAGATGATTTTTTAACCTATGTAAGAGCGCAAAATCTTCCGATTGAAATCAGAGAAGAAGGAGATTCACTTGAATTAAAACTTGAAATGGGTTCTTCAAATGTGCATTCAGGTATTTTTGGCGGCATTGCAGTTAATCCATTAACAAAATTAGCATACATCGTTGGTTCTTATCTTGAATCTAAAAAAGCAGATACTGATGAAATGAATGCATTAACTAAATTTTCAGTCTTAGTTACAAGAACATTAGAAAATGCAGTTGCTGATAAACCTCAAAGAATTGCTGTTCCTGGTTTTTATGATGGTGTAGAAGAAGTAAGCGCTGTTGAAATGGATTCAATAAGACAACTTGCAGCAGAAGTTGATTTAACAAAAGATCTAGACGCAAATGGTATAAAAGTTGTTTATACAAATGATGGCGTTGACCAAAGAGTATATTCATGGACGAAACCAACATTTGAAGTGCATGGTTTTTCATCAAAAACAGAAGATGGAAAAACACAGCGAAGAATGAAGGTAAGTTTTAGATTAGTTGATCAGCAGGACCCTGCTGCAATAGCTGAAAGTTACGCAAAACTTGCAAAATCTGTTGACAATACAGTAGAAATACAACTTGAAGGAACAAAAGCGTTTAAAACTGACCCAAATAATCCCTATGTTACTTTAGCAAGAGAAGCTTACAAATCTGCTTTTGGAACCAAAGCAGTGTTAAATAGATGTGGCGGTACTATTGGAACAATGGTAGTTTTACAAGAAGCATTTCCAGGACTTCCAGTAGTTTTAGCAGGGTTAAGTTTATTATCTGACGGTTACCATAAACCAAATGAAGAATTCAGACTTGAACAAGCTAGTAACGGAATAGAAACCATGGCACGATTAATTCGTAGTTATGAAAAAATGGAATAATTTTTTGATTAATTATGTTTATTATTCTTATTATTTCACGTACGTAATAAGTCTGGGGTTTTAGCGCCTACTTTTGTGAAGCTCTTGTTAAATTCATTTTGAGGATTTTTCGGAGTGCCAGAGAGAAAAATCCAATCTAAATTCACTTAAAAAGCTGAACCGGCGCTAAAACCATAGAAGACTTATTACGTACTATTTCACATTCCCACTTCTTTCTTAAACCTCTCAACTGTTTTAACTAAGTGTTCTGGCTGTGTTTTCAAAAGTTCGCAGGTTTTCTCAAGAACATTGCCAGAATAAACTTCAGCTGAATTCAATGTTTTGCTTTCAACCTGTTTTTTCTTTTTAACAACATCCTTCCATAAATTAAAGAGTTCAGAAGCGCGGCCAGGGATTTGAGCAATCTCGCAATGAAGCAAATCAGTCAATGTTTCTAAAATAGCAGCCTCACCTTGTACCTGGCTTTGCGCAGCTTTTCCTGCAGTAAAGGTAATTCTGACAACGCCATCACTAATTTTAGTTGATTTCAACAATTTAATCTCTTCTGCCTGGGCAGTATTATCAAGATGCGTTCCACCGCAGCATTCAACATCAATGCCTTTAATATCCACAATACGAAGCATTTTTCCAGGAACAACGCCGCCTTGGTAAATCTCCATACCAAATAACTTCTCTGCTTCATCACGAGGATAAAATTTTTTCACAATGGGAATGCCAGCTTTGATGATGTGGTTAGCTTCCTGCTCGATTTTCTTCATTTCTTCATCAGTTAATGCTTGATAATGAGTAATATCAATAGTGGCTTTCTCAGGAGTTTTTCGCGCGCCAGCTTGGTTAATATGCTTGCCAAGCACTTTTCTGCTTGCATAGTTGATAATATGAGTGGAAGTATGGTGTTGGGCAAGTTGTTTTCTTCGATTAAAATCTACACTTATAGTAACAACGTCACCTGCTTTAAAGCCGTGTGGTTTTTCTTTCATCACATGGATCATAACATTGCCCTGCTTAAATACATCAACCATTTCTTCTCCATTAATAATCCCAATATCATGTAATTGGCCGCCAGACGTTGGATAAGCAACACTTTCATCAAGAATAACATAGGTATCAATGATCTTAAGCACTTTTCCCGTTGATTTTGTCAATAAAAATTCTTGAAAATACAGGCATTTTGTTTCTGGGATTCCTTGAAGATCAAGATGAATATCTTTTTTAGTTTGTGCATCATGTTGCTTTTTTTCATCCTTTTCATGGAGTAAAGCTACATGCGCATAAAAATCATCAGGAACTTTTATCTCTTTGCCAAGATGAAGCCCTTCTTGTTTTACAAGTTCAGGAGAGATGCCTTGAGTATCATATAATTCAAGTAATTTTTTAGTATCAACAACAACATTCTGTTCAAACAATTTCTCAACAATTTGCCGTGATTTTTGCTTGGTATTTTCATATTTGATTTTCTCATATTCCAGTATCTTCGTTACCTCAGGTAAATGTTCTTCCAATTCAGGAAATAACTGGCGTAAATACTGTGCATGTTTTCCCGCTAATTCAGACAAAGAAATTTCCCACCCATATTTATCAATAAACTCTAAAGCACGGCGGAGAATAACACGCAAATTATAACCCCCCCCAACATTGCTCGGCAAGCCGCCATCCGCCAAGGCAAAAAGTAATGACCTTGAATGTTCACCTACTGAGTACAATGCAGCTAAAGGCAGGATTTTCTCTTTAAGTTCATACATATCAATATTCATCTTATGCGCCACAAATTGCCATGTTTTATGTAAGTCTTCAACTTCATCAGCATTCAAATAAGAAGCATAGGGCAAAAATCTTTGCACAATTTCAGGATCAACTACAATCCCTGTTTTTTTATACAATAGTTTACAAACAGTAGGAAAGGTAGTTTCATAACTGGTGGAAGTGCCTTGTGTAAACCAAGCATTCCTTTCATGCCCCATACCCATATCAAGCACATTAATATTCAATTTTTTAGTGCCTGTAGGAGTATTTTCATATTGCATATACACTTGATTACCTAACTCTAATCCACGAGAGAAAAATTCCATGCTTGGCCCAAAATTTCCACCGCCTGCCCAAGCATCTTCATGATAGGTAATTTCATGAAGCGGCAAACCAAGTCCTTTGGTCAGCCATGTATGAATATCAGAAAAATATTTTGCTTGATCAAATTCTTGCGGCGGCATAAATGCATGCTGTCCGATCATAACAAAACCAGTGTAATGTGAACCAGTAATTCCTACATTATCAGTGTCATTAAACCGAAGGCAGAATTGTGGCACAACAAGGGGATTTGCTGGAGGTTTTACTTCTCCGGAAACAACAAACGGCTGAAAATCATAAATGCTTGCCTGAACAAAATCAGTGTCATCCCTCCAGCGAGCAACAACAGGATAACGTTGAATAGGAGTGTATCCTAATTTCCGAAAAAGTTTGCTAAATTCAAGCCATGTTTGAATATAATCCAACCTTTTTTTGGTTGGATTAGACTGAAAAAATCGAAATCCACCAGAACACGCTGGATCACCGCAGGTTTGCTGACTTTCAACAACACTCCAAAAATTGGTGCCGCAACTGCATTTTTTCCTAGTAAAACCATGATTTTTCAACACAGAAGTTGCATAAAACTTGTCAGGTTCTTTGCTTGCAGCAAGCTTAAACTCTTTCTTCACTTCTTTATCTGATTTCATGAAATAAATGATTGTATAGTGATATATAAAGATTTAGTCAATTAGCAGTTTGTCGAAGAATTCCAGATAAGGCTTTTAGCCTTATCTGGAATTCTTCGACAAACTGCAAGAAAACAAAAAACTTAAATATCAGAAAGACATTAAAAAAGCGATGGAGAACATACAATTTATAGGAACTGATGAACTAGACGTTGAAGAAATGATGGTTCTTAACAGACTTGCTAAGAAATACCATGAAAGGGCTGAAAGGCTGATAAACGATGAAGCTGGCATGACCGTGCATATTAAGTCATTAAAAAAAAACAGTCCAACGAAGAAATACTCTGTTACTTGCAAAATAATGGCGCCTTCTCAAATCTTCAGAGCAGCAGGAACAGGCTGGAAATTAAACGACTGCCTCCATAAAGCAGGACTCAAAATTGAACATGAAATTGAGCATAAGCTCAAGAGATATGAAGAAAAGAAACATACTGTGGCAAAGAAAAACCTTAGAGTTAAGAAAAGAGATTAATGTAACATACTTGCACAGTACAAGCATGGTAATAAGTCTTCTTTTGTTTTTAGTAATAGTTTTATTATTATTTTATACATGCGCCATCTTTGCAGCCTTTCTCGCAATAGACATCATTAACCTTTGCATCATGTTCTCCAACGCAATAAAATTCAAAGAGAAGATTCTTAGCATCAGGTTCATCACTATAATAAACTTCAGCGCAGAAATCTTCAGTAGGCAAATCATCTTCAAACAACTCAAGTTCGCCAAATTCATTAATAAAAGTTATTCCGGATTTGGTATATTGATCTAACTGCTCTTTCTGAGGACCTTTGCAAATAGGTTGATCATACATTTTTTTCTTGCAGACTGGATTAGATTTATCATCATAAGTACATGAATATCCTTTATTACAATAAATCTGTTCCTTATCTGGCAGATTACCATTGCAAGTTGCCTGTTGAATAGAATTGCCATCACAATAACTTGAATCAGGATGTTTCATGCCAAATTCATCAGTATATTCTATTTTTTTTTCAGTAATAACTTTGCAGGTTTTTTTGCTTTCATCAGGATACAAACAAGCAACCCATGGTTCTTTTAGTTCAGGTTGTTCGCATACTTGACCTGCAGGACAAGCTTGAGTTGCTTCAGTAGCGATATTTTCTTCTTTGCAAAATGATCCTTCTGGACAAGAAACTTGGCTATTAAATATATCACCAAATACATTAGTGCAAGTAAGTTTATTAACATGAGTATCATCCAAACAAAAACCAGGATTACTATAAACATTGCCAAACTTATTAGTGATTTTATAACCATAATCACCATAAGACTCACATTTTTCTTTGCTAAGATCATAAGGTTCGCATGCATCTGTTTTCCAATTGCAACCAGTGCCTTTTTCACAAGTAATTTTTTTGAAATTTTGATTTTTCCCATCACAATAAGGAACTTTCAAGATTTCATCATCTACGCAATAAGGCAGATTATGATCTTCAACACCAAATATATTTACAAACTTAATTGCATCTTTTCCATAACTTGAATCTGGAGAACACATTTGCAATTCAGGTTGCAATAATTGGCAAATTCCATTTAAACAAGCTTCATTTTTATTGCATGGAATTGTTTCTTTTTTTAGAGCATTACCATCGCAATAATATTCAATAACAGAATTACTTATTCCTAACACTGCTTTTTCATAATTCAAGTATTGACCTGGATGTTCAGGATCCTCGCAATAATCATCATTCCATGATTTGCTTCCATAAGTATCAGTAGATTTAATAAGCGCATTTTGATAAATATTTTTCCCTTGTTCTTGATCATCACACTGCATTTTCGAAGGATCGGCATTTACACATTGTGGTTTATCATCAACATAAACACAATGCTGGTTTTCTCCGCAATCTACATAATCCCAATCCCAATTTGTGTTTCCTTTACAGATTGGATTTCTAATCGTAAGTTCACTGTCACAAGCAGGAGAAAAATCCTGTGTTTGACCAAACTTATCAGTGAAATACATAACACCATCCTGCTTAACTTCACATTTTTCATTATCATAACTATAAGACTGGCAAGTTACAGTCTGCCCATTGCAAGCAGTATTTGCAGGGCATGGTTTATTATCCGATTTCAATTTATTGCCATTGCATACAGGAATTTCTATGCTAAAACCATCACAGTTAGGTCCTTCATAATCTGATTGACCATATTGATCAGTATACCATACATTATTTGTTCCTGCGATTGACTCGCATTTCTCCCATTCTTTTTTCTTTGGAACACATGCTCCTTCCCAACATCCCATGCCAGCTTCGCAAGGAATATTTTGTTGTTCCATAATATTTTCCTTGCAAGAATATTCTTTAATAAGATCTCCTTCTTGGTCACAACCATTAGGATCATTAGGATTAACACAGCAATCTTTACCTTTAAGATTATTGCCAAATTTATCTGTACTTGTAACAATGCTAAAAACTTCAAGTGGCTTTGCTTCTAATTGATCACCATCACTGCATTGCTGCAACTCATCATTAGGTTGCTTGCAAGTTCCGCTTATTTTATCGCAAACCATACCTTGATCTTTGCAGGAATATTCACTCATATAATTCTGATTACCTTCACAATAATATTCAATTAAGATATCATCATTTTTACAAGTATCTTTTTTATCATCTTTTAAACCATATTCATTAGTGTAATGAATTTCGCCTTTTTGTTCATAATCCAAACCATAATCTCCTTCTTCATTGCAAGATTTAAGTTTTTCATCACCATAACTACATTTAGCGCCATTTTCAGTTGGTACGCATAATGCGCCATCTGCTTTGCAGTCATATTCTTTCCAGTCAGGATATTTTCCATTGCAATAAACAAGCTGAATTTTATCATTCCAAGAAGAACAATAATTACTATGCCAATTTTTTTCTCCGAGTAATTTTATTTCTAAAATAGCTGGAAGATCTGCATAAGGATCTTCTGGTGGCTGAGTTTGTGAAGTATACTGCGCAATACAATCTTCATTATCAATATCAGTTACAACGCATTTTCCATCTTCGCAAACATGTCCTTTGCCTTGTGGTGTTTTAAGACGATAACAATTAATCCAGTCACTTTGTTTCATGTCATTTTTACCACAGGTAATATCAATTACAAATTCAGTGTTAAAGCAAGAATCATAAATAATTTCATTATTGCCATCAACATCAGTATAATCAATATCTCCTTTAAATGTTGGATCTTGACCTTCTTCATAATCAATGCAGGAAAGAAAATCCTTAGGTAAAAATACGCATATGCCATTATCGCATTTGCCGCCGCATTCTTTACCTTCAGCTGCGCAGGTTTGTTTGGCTAAATCCCTGCAATTAATGACTTCGCTTTGATAAGGATTAATGAAATTGTCAGTATTTTTATATTTGTTAATCTTCTCAACGCAAGATCGTTCAGCTAATTCAACCTTATTTTCACCAATGCACAAATCCTTATTGACTAAAGAAGGAATTTGATCAGGATCATTATAATTTTCATCAAATACAACATCATTATACTTGTAAATCATTTCTCCATAATGCCAGATATCCTTACCATCATCACTGTCATAACACCACACATTGCACGCTTCTACGCCATCATAATAATAGTAATCGCCTGAATAAACAGAACCTGTTTTGATATTATTAGTCTCATCAATCTCTTCAAGCTGGCCATCAGTATCAACTGAAATAGTAACTTCAGCAGATTCTCCTAATGCTGCCTTGAACTTAATAATATTAAGTTTGTTTGGCTTAAGCACATCAACACATTGCCCGGGATTAATGCTTCCCTGCAATTGAGGATAATCTGCATAATTAAATTCAAATACTGAAGTAACACCATTTGCAGAACCAGTTATGGTAAACGATTCAGTAACAGGCTTTTCCCCATAATTGCAAAGCCTGAACGAATAGGAATTAACGCAATATTCACCATGAGCTTTGCCATAAATCTGCTCAATAACTAAATCAGGATATTTAGCGCACTCAGAACAGCTGCCAGTAACAGCATCACAACCGCAATAGCAATATTGATTGCCATCAAAATAAGCAGGTCCTGCAAAGATTGATTTTTGTTGACCATTATTTGTTTCATCTAATTCGTTAACAACATTTTGAAGATCTAAAGTAACTGCAACATCATACATTTTGTCATATTCAATCTTAAAAGTTTCAAAAGAAAGCTTGTTCTGATTCTGAACAACAACACATTGATTTGGATCTAATTTTCCATTCAATTCAGGGTATTGAGCAAAGCTAAAAGGAAATAATGATTCTTTATTATTTGCCGAAACAAGCATAGAAAATTCTTGAATTAAAGGTGCAGTACCATGATTACAAATTTCATACGTCAAAGAACTTATACACATATTTTGATAAGGTGAATCATGAATATCTTTCACAACAAGATCAGGCAATTTTTCAGGACAGGGCTCTGGCAGACACATTCCATCAAGACAGCCGCAAGCACAATTAATAGGTGGCATTGTTTTTAAAACTTTAAGAACGCCAAATTGCTCAGTTGGCTGAAAACCGCAGGTTTGCTCAATTAATTGAGATCCACCAGAAATAGTTTTACAATAATCTTGATATTGATTGCAAACATAAAATTCCTTATTAGGATCAAAAGAAGTCTCTTTTTGATAAACTTCACCATTATTAGTAAGAATAATAGTATTTGAATTATCAAAATCTTGCTTGGTAGCTTTTTTCCTTACAAAAACTGAACCAGAAATAGAAGGATCAGGAGCGCCTTCAGTATCTACGCACATCTCCTGTACACATGCTTTGTAGAATTTCTTAAGATCTTCAGTAAGCTCAATAATAGGTTTGCTTTGACGTTGATTTTTCTTAGATTCATCATACGCTGGTAAAATCTCGCCCGTATATGTTTCATCTGTAACACAGTTATGTTCTTGATTACATATATATCCATCATTTCCATCTTCGCCATCATCGCAATAAAACAATGCTTGCTGTTCATTAAGAAGCTGACAAACATTATCATCGCAAGAATAAGACGTTGTTTCACAAGGCAAACAATAACCATTAACACCTTCAGGAGTATTTACACCAACGCATAAATGACTTTCACATTGATCATCATGTTTGCACGATGCACCATCAGGAAATTCTAAACCATCTGCCAAGAAAATGTCATCATCAGGAACTTCATCAGAAGGTGATTCTCTGCCTGCACCAGGCTTTGATGCGCCGCGAGAACCTGGTTTTGATGCAGGTTGTGAAGAAGATTCACGAGTTTCAAGCTCAGTTTTTTCAGCCGATGTTTCTCGAGTTCCTTGAGAACCTGAATCACGTTGTGACTGACTTTCAGCTTGATATTTTTTCCATTGTTCAGGATCATACGCTGGAAGCATCTTTTCTCGTCCATCTGAATCGCGCTTCTCTGCTACTGCTTTTCTTGCTTCACCAGCGATATCTGAAATAGAATTCGAATAAGCAAACACTATAACGCCAACAACCAAGATTATAACAAATAGAATAAACTGCTTATGATACGTTCTTTGACGCGGCATAACCTTATTTAAACAGTCATTGTTTTTAAATGTTGCGTATATTATTTTATATTATAAAATAATATTAAATAACATAAAATATATAAACTGTTATACTCAAATTGCATGTGAGTATGATAAATCCATGAAAAAACCAATTTCAGCTACCATAGACAGCGAACTTATTGATTGGCTGGATAAAACCATCAAAAAATCAAGCAATTTTAGAAATAAATCGCACCTGATAGAAACAGCGCTCGAGAAATTAAAAAAGGAGATGAAATAATGCCCTTAGCGCCAAAAAATGATTGGGATTTTGAAGTAATACGAGAAGGTGAAGAAAATATTCTTTTCATTTATGTTGAAAGTTTTCCTATGGCGCCATCGCTGGAAGACTCTGAATTAGTGATGGGAAAAACAGTTGATATTTTAGAGCAGATAAGCGATGTTACCAAAATAGTTTTCACCCAGAACAGGGATTATGAATATGACCTTAGTCAAACAAGCATGATTAAGGAGATAGCAGATTTGCATAAGAAAATACTCCAAGATAAAACAACAATAGGGTATATCAGTTTTAGCACGCTAAATATAAATAATAGGAGATTTGTTGGGGGAAAATACACAGAATTGCAGAATATTCTTTACAAAAATCTGAAAGCTGACCCTATCGGTGCCTATGTGGAACTGACAAGAATAGGAAGAAGGGAGCGAATAGAAGTTGATAAGTTTGTTGACGAAAATATCCGCGAAGTAATTAAAAAATATATAGCGGTGATTCATTACATCTTATCGCTTCTCGATAAAACCCGCGTAATAGAATTAGCAAAGCCTTATTTACCAGGATATAAAGTGGGCGACAGAACAGTATACCGGTATATTTTTGCGCCAACAATTAAGCCAGATTTTATGTTCACAAAATTAATGGCAAACTATCCAAACGATGGCGAGGAGATTGATAGTTATAGCTTAGACGAAGATACAGAAGTAACTATATTCAAATTTCATAATTCTATTAAAATATTATACCATGTTATGCCTCCAGAGTTCAAACTAAGTGAAGACAAATATGAACTGCTTGACACCGCAAGAAAAATGATGGTAGAACATAAGCCAAAGCAGGAAGAGTTCACAAACCCTGAGCGAATGAGGCAAGTATTTGCAAATATCGGTCATGATTTAATTCAAGAGCTTGCAAATAACAAAGGCGTTACTTTAAGGCCAAAAGACATAGACAAAATAACTGAGATTCTTGTTCGCTATACAGTTGGTTTTGGACTGATTGAGGTATTGCTTAAAGATGAGAACATTCAAGACATTGTGATTAACAGCCCTATGGGTAAAACACCTATGTTTGTCGTGCACGCAAAATATGGTGAATGTTATACTAATATTATTCCCACAAAAAACGAAGCTGAAAGTTGGGCTTCAAAATTAAGGTTAATTTCAGGAAGGCCTTTAGATGAAGCTAACCCAATTATTGATACTGAATTAGAATTGCCTGGCGCATTTACGAGAGTTTCAGTTATTGCCCCTCCTCTCGATCCAACAGGCTTAGCATTTGCATTTAGGCGCCATCGAGACAAACCTTGGACTTTGCCATTATTTATCAAATACAAAATGATCAATCCTCTTGCTGCAGGATTGTTGAGTTTTTTTGTTGATGGAACACGAGCTACATTAGTCGCAGGAACAAGAAGTGCAGGTAAATCATCATTGCTTTCAAGTTTGATGGTAGAGATTATGAGAAAATATCGTGTTATAACTATTGAAGATAGTGTAACTGGAGATACAGAAATAGTGGTAAGAATAAAAGGACAATGGAAACGCACAACAGTTGGTAAGTTAATAAATGAAGAAATAGAGAAGTATGGTTACCTTACAACGCACGCAGGCCACGAGATTACTTCTAATTTTGATGGCATTGAAATTATGACTATGGATAAAAAAGGAAAAATAAAGATAGCACAACCTGCAACCTTTATTCGCCATAAGGTGAAGAAACCAATATATAGGGTCACCACTAAAACAGGAAGAACAATTAAAGTTACTGAAGATCATGGGTTATTTATTTTAGGAAAAGAAGCTGCTATTGAAGAGGCAAAAATAACTGATTTAAAGATTGGCTCAAAAATAGCTGTTCCAAGAATGTTACCGCTTATTAACCATAGAATAGATACCTTAAATCTTTTTAATAAAATTATAGAAAGAGAATACTCGTTTATAACAGGTGCAGAAGTAAACAATCTCTTAGAAAAATATTATAATCAGATAGTAAATAGTGGACAAGCAAGAGGATATTCATATTGGACAATCAAGGGTTGGAAACGACGAAAAATACTCCCAGGAGAAATCATTAAAGACTTGATGGCAATAGCTCCTGAACTTGAGTTTAGTAACTGTTCATTTAAATGCGGAGAAAATTCAATCAAAAAGATGCCAAGTAATCTACTATTAACAAATGATTTTCTTACCTTCCTTGGATTATGGATAGCAGATGGTTGTTATGATAAATCATCAGTTATCATTTCGTGCAATGATCAAGAAGATCGAGAAATATTTGATAAAATAGCAAAACAGTTCGGATTTGAAAGAAAAATACATTCAGATAGTATTTCATATATGATTAATTCTAAAACATTAAAAATCGTGTTGCAAGATATGCTTGGCTTTACTGGAAATGCCTATACAAAAAGAATTCCTGAATGGATATTCAATCTGGGACCAGATCAAATCGCAGCATTTTTAAAAGGCATTTTTAGCGGCGACGGTTGTGCAACTGATAAGGAGATTGTTATTCCACTTGCAAGTGAACAACTCCTTAAAGATCTACAAACATTATTATTACTTTTCAAGATTATATTAAGAGTAGGAACAAAAAGAAAAGGCGATAAAACATTAAGAGCAAATATATCTGATTTAGTTTCATTGCAAAATTTTGCGAAGTATATTGGATTCCTTCAAGAATATAAGAGTAATATCTTATTTGATCTATGTCAAAAAGTTTCAACACACGATGTTACTGATACCTTCGATTTTTTGTCAGAAACAAAAAAGCAACTTTCAGAACTCTTTGGAAGCAACTTTAATACCAACGATTATATTAAACGAAATAATACGTTAGGCAGAAAAAAATTATCATCATTGCTTGAGACAAAACAAGGACAACAAGTGCAAATAATAGAAAAACTACACGCATTAGTACAAGCTGATATCTTTTTTGATAGAATCATCTATATTGAACTAGTCACAAATAATGAAACACAGGTGTATGATTTTTCAGTTCCTGATAATGAAAGTTTTATTTGTAATAATATTGTAGCCCATAACACACTCGAACTTCCAACCAAAAATCTGCGTGATCTTGGATTTAATATTCAATCAATGAAAGTTGCATCTGCATTGGCAGCTGAATCAACAGAAGTAAGTGCTGATAAAGGAATTCGGGCAACATTGAGATTAGGTGATTCTGCATTAATTATAGGTGAAGTAAGAAGTAAAGAAGCTATTGCATTGTATGAAGCTATGCGCGTAGGAGCTGCTGCTAATGTAGTAGCAGGCACTATTCATGGTGATTCGCCGTATGGAGTATTTGATCGTGTGGTTAATGATATTGGAATTCCAAAAACCTCTTTCAAAGCAACTGATATAATTATAACGACAAACCCTGTCAAATCTGCAGATGGTTTAAGCAAAAAAAGAAGAGTCACGCAAATCACTGAAGTAAGAAAGCATTGGCAGAATGATCCGTTAACAGAAAATGGTTTTGTTGATTTGATGAAGTATAATGCAGAAAAAGATGAGTTGTTGATTTCAGACGAACTAAAGAATGGCGATTCTGAATCAATCAAAGCAATTGCAGGAAACATCAAAGAGTTTGCTGGTAATTGGGATGCAGTTTGGGACAATATTGTTCTCAGAGCAAAAACAAAAGAAGCCTTAGTCGCTATTGCAGACCAGATCAACGATCCAAATATATTAGAAGCTGGATTTTACATAAAAGCAAATGATCAATTTCATTTGATCTGTCAAAAGATACAGGAAGAAGCGGGAAGTTTAGACAGCAAAAGAATTTTGTTCGAATGGACTGAATGGCTAAAGCGGGAAGTTAAAAAGAAAAAATATGCAGAGCTAAATGAAGAGTACGGATGATAGGGATAATATGGCTGAAAAAGATGTGCGAACTATATTAGAAAAATATCGAGAGAAATTAGAGCAGGAGCTTCCTTCAAATAATCCTGAAGGTTTTTCTAGTGAAAACAGGCGAAGTTCCAGTAATGCTGTTAGTTCCATTGAGTACCAGACATTTAGAAAAGAAAGAATCTCAAAAGCAGTTTCATTATATGAAAAAGCTTGCCTTCTCTCTGAAAAAATACTTAAAGTAAAACCTGACAACAAAGATAGAGAATTGCTTGAAGAGTCTATAAAGATCGCGCATTTAAATTTCTCTCCAGAAGGAGCAACAAGTTTTGCATTGTTAGGTCCTTTGATATTTATTTTCCTTGGAGTCATGCTTGCGATTGCAATCCCAACAATATTTGGAAAACAATATTCTATGTTTTTGATGTTGTTTATTTTAATAGTTGGAATCATATTAATTTTTATTTTAAAAAAAATGCCTGAGTTTCTTGCAGATAGTTACCGTTTAAAGGCAAGCAATGAGATGGTACTCTGTATATTTTACATGGTTACCTACATGCGCCATACATCCAATTTAGAATTAGCAATTAAATTCGCTGCTGACCATTTAACAGGGCCATTGGCGCTTGATTTGAGAAAAGTATTATGGGATATTGAAACCCAGAAATTTTCGAATATAAAAGATTCCATTGATAATTACCTTGAAACATGGCGAAAATGGAATATGGAATTTATTGAAGCATTTCATTTAGTTGAATCGTCGTTATACGAACCTTCAGACACAAGAAGAATTCAGATTTTGGAAAAAGGGCTTGACGTAATGCTCGAAGAAACCTATGAAAAGATGATGCATTACGCCCATAATTTGAAAGGTCCTATTACGATGCTTCACATGATGGGAATTATTTTGCCAATTCTTGGTTTGGTAATTCTTCCTCTCGTCGTAAGTTTTATGAAAGGAGTAAAATGGTATTATATTGCAGCATTGTATAATATCATTATTCCTGTCCTTGTATACTACCTTGGAAAAAGCATCCTCTCGAAACGGCCTACTGGTTATGGCGAGCTTGATCTCGCAGATTATATGCCTGAACTTAAAAAATACAAATATATTCTGATTAAGCTAGGAAGCATAGAACTAAAAATTCAGCCATTAATTATTTCTATTATAGTCGGTGGATTTTGTTTATTGTTAGCGTTGTTGCCTATAATTCTCCATACAACAGGATTTCAAGATATTGGTTTTGGTGGAGAATATGGCGATGATCCAACAACAAGCTGCAAAAAACCTTTTTGCCTGCTTGATTACCGGGAAATTCAGGGAACAACAAAATTCCTCGGCCCATTTGGATTAATAGCCGGATTATTAAGCTTATTTTTTCCCTTGGCATTTGCCTTAAGCATAGGGTTGTATTATAAATATAGAACTGAAAAACTGATAAAGATTAGAGAACAAACAACACAATTAGAACAGGAATTTGCGTCAGGATTATTTCAACTGGGAAATAGATTAGGAGATGAAATTCCTGCAGAAACAGCTTTTGGAAAAGTGGCAAAAGTAATGGAAGGAACTGCAACAGGAGATTTTTTCAGCACGGTAAGTATGAACATAACAAAACTTGGCGCAAGTGTCAATGAAGCCTTGTTTAATCCAAAAATAGGGGCAATTGCCTCGTATCCTTCTAAAATGATACAAAGTTCTATGAAGGTTTTGATTCAAGCGATTAAAAAAGGTCCAAAAACAGCTGCGCAGGCGCTGCTAAATATGGCAAGGTATATTAAAGAAATGCATCGTGTCGATGAACGATTAAAAGATTTGCTGGCAGATGTTATATCATCGATGAAATCGCAGATTTCAGTGATGACACCTGCTATTGCAGGCATAGTTATTGGGATTACTTCAATGATTACAAACATCCTCGGAAAACTTGGCCCTTTAATTGCTCAAAAAGGCGTCACCAATGAGCTTGGTGGATTGCAAGAAGATTTTTTTGGGTTAGGAATTCCAACATATTATTTTCAAACAATTGTTGGCATATATGTTGTTCAAATCACGTATTTGTTGACGATTTTAACCAATGGCATTGAAAATGGCAGCGATAAACTCAATGAAGATTATTTGATTGGAAAAAATTTAATAAGGAGCACGATAGTATATGTGTTGATAGCAGGAGTAATAATACTTACGTTCAATTACATTGGAAATAGTGTTATTGCTAAGATGTTCGAGCAGTAGAGAACTTTGCAAGTATTTTGCAAAGTTCTCAGGAGATTAATACGTGAAGATACTATGAACACAAAGTATAAGTGGATAGCAATTGGAGAATTGATAATTATAATAGCATTAGCATTTATAATCATTAATTCTCAAACTGCTGAGAAACAAAAAGAGAAGAATAGTCGTATTGAAGATAACAATCAAGGACTTTTATCACAAAGGGTTTATAGTCAATTAATTAAGCCGAGAAGCTTATTAATTATTAATTTTGAGCCTTTAAAAGAAGTTTTTACAAAGTATATAAAAGAAAAAACACAGAATAACGGATCAATCTCAGTATATATCGAAAATCTCCGTGATGGTGGTTCATTAGGCATAAATGAAAGAAAAGGATATGATCCGGCAAGTTTAAACAAGCTTCCTACGGCGATGATGATTCTGCATAAGATTGAAAAAGGTGAGTTAAGCGTTGATACAATGATAAGGGTAGATGACGAAGATAGGAGTAATGTATTTGGGGATTTATACAAAACAGATAAAAAAGAACTGCCGTTAAAGATTGTTTTAGAAAAAATGCTGAAAGAGTCTGATAACACTGCATTCAACATGCTTCGAAAAAAAATTGACAAAGAAGATTTAGATTTTTTTCTCCAATATTCAGGTTATTACAACAAAGATGTTTTAGATCAAGGAGATAGAAAGATTGAGCTGATAAATACAAGGTCAATGTATAATCTGTTTAGTAGTTTATATCTTTCAACATTGCTTGATGCTGATAATTCGGAGTATATACTTTCATTGTTGACAACAACCGTATTTGATATCAGAGAATTTGCAGACCTGCCAAAAGAGGTTGTTATTTCCCAAAAATTTGGAATGTTATACCTCAACAACAAACGTTATTTTCATAGTTGTGGCATAATGTATGTAAAAGAATCAAGAATATTCTATTGTATAATGACAGAAAATCTTTCTGAAAAAGAGGGTAAAGAGGTTATTGGCACGATGATCAAAACAATATATCAATATATAAATAAAGTAAAAATACAGCTCGATACTTACAAAGAAACAGAACTTTCTTAAAAGATAATAAATGGATTTGGCACAGCCAAATCCAAAATTTAAACAATTAAACTGCAAGATAGCCTCTCATAAAACCTTGTTCATGGAGATTAAGATCGTCAGTTTCTTCCAGCCATTCATCATCATAGACATCTTGGACAAAATCATGCTCCTCTTCTTCTTCAAACACCATATGATGCCATAAGGCTGAAAGTTTTTCCTCATCAGATATAGTTGGTTTTATAGTTGGTATGCTGGTTATGTTGGTCATATTAGACACCTCCATTTTTCAAAGTAATTTGTTTGATTTGGCTAAAAAAAAGCCGTTGAATAGTTTTATTGGTTAAGTCTATACTCGTAAATGTTGACATGATATTCACCTCTTTTAGGCAATGCTGTTTTCGATGTTGATTTACTTGCACCACCTGTATACTATTTGCATCCACAGCTTTATATACTTCACAATACCATGTCCAGTGAGAACGCTAAAAAAGGCTTAAAACAAAGAAATTAAGGGATTAGGAAGTTTTAAGCCAGTGGACAGAAAGTTATTTAAAAGAATGATAGTTATAGCAACTAAGGTGGTCTACTATAATAGCAATTAGAAGTTTAACCGTTGAAAAAAGTCATTTTTTAGAACTATTTGATAGATTCCTTACCCAAGGTGTTCCTGAAATTCTTAGGTTTTCTTTAGATGAAACACAAAGAAAAGAAGATATTATTGTAGGCATTAATTATAGCGGAGATTTTCGTACTATTGATCATTTGTTTTTACCTAAACCAGAAGCAGTAAAAGGAATTGCACAAAGAGTTATTTTTAATGATAACGATGATTTTCAAGTTCCTAATTTTGTTGTTTATGAAAACAACCAAGGATATGAAGTAATAATTGGAAGTTCAGAAGGTAACTTTAATTCTTCGTTATCTCGTACTCAAGAGTTATTTGCTTATGAACATGTTCAAGGTATTTTTTATAGTATTCCTCCTGATCACACGATTAGTTATGATTATTCTAATGTTAGTCCAAGCTGCCAACGAGATGATAATAAACAGACGTACCATATTGCGCCTGTTTTAAGTGAAGATGTTTCTGCTTCTGTATCAGTTAAGACTCCTCAGATACAATATGTGCAACCTATTGAAAAAGAAGGAACAATTCAAATAACTGATATTCGAAGATATCAATCAAAACAAACAAGCACAGTATCAACAATTTTTCCAGCTTATGTTGGTCCTACCTTATTACCATCTCATAGTCCAGTTATTTCATCAGTTGTTTTAGACAGTACTGTTTCATTAAATTACAGAAAACCTCAAGTAGCTTCAGCAGTAGCTTACACAGTTGATATTCCTATTCTTGCCCAAGGTAAAGAAGTAGAAGTTCCATCACCGCTGATTTATAAAAACGAAAGTTTTGTTGCTGTTGAAGAAACAAAAGAAAATCTAAAAGGAGCTTCTTTAATACAGGGAATTGAATACCAGGTCCAGATCGAACAGAGAGGAGTATCTCCTGTAACAGTAGCTCACAGAGAAACGGCTCTGGTGAAAATTTTTCAGGTTTTAGCGCCAGTTCAGCTCTTGAAGAGTAGTTCGATTGGATTTTTCTCTCTGGCACTCCGAAAAATCCCCAATGTAAGCATGGAAGAGCTTCACAAAATAGGCGCTAAAACTACATTTTCACCAGAGCCCAGAGAAACAGCGAATCTTAATACTACTTCAACAGCAACAATGTTATTATCGTTGATGGGTGCAAAAACATATCATTCTGATGCACAAGATAAAGAAGCAAGGGAAGCTGTTGTTGTTTATACCATTTCAAAAGATTCATTATTAGGAAGAGAAAAAGATCTTGTTACTTGCGATTTGATCAATCTTGAAAGTGTTGTTATTGAAGAAGGTTTTGAAAATCATTTTAGATTGCATGAAGTCAATAAAGGGAGTAAAACTCTTGAAGGTATTTTAACGATGATTGATAATTATAGTGTTAAAAAATCTGATATTTCGTCTTCTTCCCAACCTTATGTTGTTACAGCACTTGTTGATTCTAAAACAGGTCCGAGAAAAGACGTAGAGATTAATGCAAACTCAGCATTAGCAATTATGGATAAATTACTTCATCAATTAGGAGCTAATCCACAATACAAAATAACAGTATTTGCAGCAGGCGGCAAAGTGTACAAGCAAGTTGAATTGCGTGGTATTTCTGAATACGACAATCAAGCTTTGCAGCATTTTGGAGTTAAAACCAATGCTTATATTGGTATGCTTGGATTTATTAATGGTGAAGAACCAGAATTAGGAACAAAGCCATTGGATGAGATTACGGTCAAAGAAGGAGATACATTATCCTTGGCATATATTCATCAAGGTGTTTATAATGGAGGTTACGGCAAATCAACATCGTCATCTGTTTGTTTGGGAGCTACGGTTGCAACACGAGCAGCAGTATTAGGAATGCAGAGGGTGTTTGCTGAACAAGATATGGTTGTTGCCGGAAGAAAAGCTTTAAGTGTTGTTAATCATTATGCTGCCCAAGAACAAGATATTATTTCACGGCAAAATAATTATGCGATTAATGTTATTGTCAATGATAAAACACAACAAGTAACTGTTGCAGGCAATTCTGTTCTTGCTGTTATGGATCAAATGTTGTATAGAAATAAAATTGGTTTGAATTTAGATGCTCGTTTTTCTAATTCTGGAGAAGTATATGTTCGTGGTGTGTTTGAGCGTAATGGAGCAGCACAGCAAAAGTTAGGGAATTATGATGTTAAAGCAGTTGTTGATGGTAAAGTTGTTGATGATCTTGTAAATACTAAAGTTATGGCAGGACAGGATGTTAGTTTGATGTATGTGAAGAGATAGTTATTGCAAAATGTCTAATTCAAAAAATTTCTTGGATGTTATATTAATTATACCTAATATTATTGCTAAACTTCCAAAAGTCGCTATTTCAGATGTTGTTAATATTTGATTTGCTAATCCTATTTTAACGGTTACATTAGTAAGGATGTCAAATATTGTTGCCGTTATTATTAAAAAATAAAGTCCTTCTAAAACTCTTTTTGTAATAATTAATTCTATCATCATTATAATATCTTAAATATTTTCATTATTAAAAATATCAGTAATAAATATACGATCAGTCTAGTGATATTATCAACTAATCTTAACTTTTTATCCATTTCTGTTTCGTGATACTGGCAGGTATTTTGACATTTCATAGATATTATTAATAAGAACTCATTAATAAATTTATCGTCGAAAAAACATCATTATTTTCGAGAATTTCGTAAGATTTCCGAATACAAATTATATTAACATCCATCCCAATATCGTTATTATCGTCATTATGGTTGTTGAAATTAAACAAAAAATGCAGAATTTCTTAAGAATAAATTCTTGTATATAAAGTAAATAATAACTTACTATTAAACTAATCGTTGCAATTAACGCGCCTAATAAAAAATAATTTGTTTTAGCATATATTATTGTTAATAATACGTAGGTAATTATTCCTAACCATGAATTGGGAACAATAAATAATCTTGCATATTTGCTATGGAGAATTTCGTTGCATCCAACACGTTTGAATGTTTTAGTGAAGCAATAGGCAAATAATTGTGAGAATTGCTGTTGGAATGCAGTGTAGAGAGAATCTACAATCCCTATGATGCAAAGCGTTATGATGATTATTTCGAGAGCCATATTATGTATTGTGTTATTATAACTTAAAAATGTTTTTACTTTTTTTCTTTATAGAAAATAGAATAATGTTAAAAAGTATTATGTTCCTTCCTGCCAGCTTGTCAAATATTTCTTTTGTTCTTCAGTGAGGATGTCAATTTCAATATTCATTGTTTGCAACTGAAGTTTTGCAATTCTATCATCAATTTCTGATGGCAATTCAATAACATCGATTGGCATTTTCCCTCTATTTTTTGCAAGGTATTCACATGCTAATGCTTGTCCGCAAAATGAAGTTGCCATGACTGCTGATGGATGACCTTCTGCTGCAGCTAGATTGACTAATCTTCCTTCGCCAAGCAGGAATATTTTTTTACCTCCAATAACAAATTCATCCATAGAGGGACGAATTTTTCTCGTTGCTGAAGCTATTGTTTTTAATCCTGCAACATCAATCTCATGATCAAAATGGCCTGAATTGCAAAGAATAGCGCTGTTTTTCATAGTTTTGATATGCTCTGTTCTGATCACATGCTTATTTCCTGTTACCGTTACAAAAATATCGCCTACTTTTGCAGCATCCTGCATTTTCATAACAGAAAATCCATCATATCTTGCCTGCAATGCTCTGAAATTATCAACTTCAGTTACAATAACATTTGCTCCTTGACCATCTGCAGATTTCGCAACGCCTTTGCCGCAGCTTCCATAACCAACGACAACTACATTTTTGCCTGCTAATAGAATGTTAGTCGCCCGCAAAATACCATCGATAGTTGATTGCGCAGTACCATAATAATTATCAAGAAGATGTTTTGTTTTGTTGTCGTTGACTGCAATAACAGGATATTTTAATGCCTGGTCTCTCACCATGGATTTTAATCTGATAATGCCGGTTGTTGTTTCTTCACAACCTCCTACGATGCTGGGAATTAATTCTTTATGTTTCATATGAATTTCAGACACTAAATCGCAGCCATCGTCAATAGTAATATGCGGTTTCTGGCTGATGACGTGATTTAAGTAGCGATAGTAATCTTCTTTGGTTTCTCCTTTGTAAGCCCACACTTTAACGCCTTCTTTTGCTAAGGCAGCAGCAACGTCGTCTTGTGTTGATAATGGATTGCAACCAGTAATTGCAACGTCTGCTCCACCAGTTTGTAATGTTCTCACTAAAACAGCAGTTTCTTTGGTAACGTGCAATGCCATACCAATCCTTAATCCATGGAATGGTTTTTCTTTGGAGAATTTTGCTTTAATATGCATTAAAGCACCCATTTCCATTTCTGCCAATTCGATATTTTTGAAACCTTGATCTGCTAATTTAAGATCTTTAACTTCGTAATGTTGGGATGAATCCATGTTTATACCACCTAAAAACATAGAAAAATGGAGGATTTATATATGTTTGGAATTGCCTCTTATACTTTCGTAAATAAGTGGCTTAAAGAATTTAAACCAAGTCTTTTTATATACTTTATAATATAATTTTAACAAGGACGTATAATTATTATAATTAATTGCTTTTACTAATGATGATCTGTATGCCTGAGCATTTGTTTTTTTTAGTATAGGAGGTGGATAGCCTTCTTTGAAGAAATCCATTGCCACTAATAATCTCCCTAATCTACTATTTCCATCTCTAAAAGGATGAATTGCTTCATAAGTAGTATGAAATCTTAAAATATTTTCAAAGAGATACTTGTTTTTCTTATCTTTTTTGAAATTATGTATCGCCAGTACTAACCTTTTTCTTATATCCCTGCTGTCTGAGGTTATAGCATTCTCAGTCACGCCAAAGGTTACTTCTATTTTTCTGAATTTTCCAGCAAAAGTATAGATATTCTGATACATCATCTTATGGACATTTGCAATATCGTGGGCGCTTCTTAATCTTAATTCTGACATCTTCTTATAAGTATCCTGAACATTTTTATAGAGCGTAATATCTACTTCATTTACTTCATCAGGTTTTTTAATCAATCTTTTCAAATCTATTTTTTTTGCAGTTTCGTATGTTACTGTTCCGCCTTCCATTTCTAAGCTATTAACGATGAATGTCCTTATAAATTCATCATAGACTCTCTTTTTACCTGCTTCATCTAAAAGATCCATCATCACTTGGAAGCTTGTTCTTATAGACTCTATATTTTGAAGAATATTTGTATAGACAAAAAATTTGTTTAAATCATATGTTTTCTTAATGAAATTAACCCTTTCCTGAGCAATTTTTTTAATTTCATGTTCATTTCTTTTTTCAAATTCCTCTAAACTTATTGTTTTCTTAAGCGGTAGATAGATACTTATTTTCTTTACAGTGTGACCTATTCTAAAACTATGTTCAAGATATTTAAATTCCTGATGGTTTCTTATTCTTTTATTGACAAACATAATGCACCTACATTTTAACATTTTAGCTTATATATAAATGTTTCGTAATGCACCTACAAAATGACAGAATTTTAAGCTTTTTGTTTAAAGTTCCTTATACATTCGACGTGATAGGTAAACTACCTTTTGACAACCTTAATCTATTTAAAATATACTAATGCACCTACAAAATAACGTTTTATTTTAAAAACAGCAAATTATTTAAACTCTTAACTTCAAAATTTGTGCATGAAAGAACTTCTCGATGCCCTGTCAAAGATCAATTTAGCTAAAGCAAAAAATCTAGTACTGATTGATACCTGCTTTTTAGTGCATTGCATGGATAAAGGATTTAATAAAAAATTAACAGGCATTCCTAATTTAGCTTTAACTTCTTTTAATGCTGAAGAGTTATTACATATTCACCATCATCTACATCATAACATCAATAAATCATTACGGAGTTTTTTAAAACAAGCAAAATTTCAATTTGTTGATCTGCCAGTACATCCTGGCAACAGGCTTGAGGAAATTTCGTTTGTGGGCGATATTGATCGGCAATTATTGATGCATGTGCATGATCCCAGTGACGCAGTGCTGATTGCTGCAGCGATTGCAACAAAGTCAGATGTTTTAACCCGTGATAAACATCATTTGTTTACGGTTGAGTTAGAGAACTTTCTTGATAAATACGGAATAAGTGTGTATAACGAACTTAAACATTTAGCTTATTGACAGGCACTGTAGAAAATCTCGGCATAGCCTCGGTTTTGGCATCAGTTCGGCTTTTGATGACTAGATTTCATTGGATTTTTCTCTCTGGCACCCCGAAAAATCCCCGATAAAGAGGTAAGAAGAGCTTCACAGAAGTAGGCGCTAAAATACTAGACTTATTACGTACTAAGTGAGGCAATTATTTATATATACAAGTATATTTCTTCAGGTAATGTATTTATCTAAATCTAAAAGTTTCAATGCAGTTGTTGAAGGTAGTTATGTTAATCCTTGGATGGTATCATTTTGGAGAATTGGTTGTTTAGATATTCCCACTTCTGTTAAAGTTGTTCGTGAGAGGTATAAATCTAATACATATCGATTTTCTCCTCATAGTAAGGTATCTGTGGTTGTTGATGATGGGGAAGGTCCATTAGAACTTGAAGTAAAATCATTAGGTTCACTTGGTGTTGGTTTAGCTACTGAGGGAGAATATACTGCAGATTTTATTAGTCATCCTCGCGCGTTATTTTTGCGTGATGGAAGAATATATGTTGAAGAATCTGTTCGCATGCAGGATTGGTATAGGAAAGCTTTTCCTGATATAAAAAAGATTGCAGAGATTATCTTTTCTGATCCATATTATCAGGACGCCTATCGACAAGCGCTCCCTATTTGGCGAAGAGTTTTGGGATTATAAAAAAGGCACAAAGTTCTCTCAAGATAATTTATCCACAAGTCCATACCCTAAACCAGCCAGGCTTATACCTGCAGTTAAACCAGTATAACCAATTGCATCCATGAACAATTCTTTTGGTGAAGGTTTATGTGCAATACCATCTGTTTTACTTAATCCTGGAATAAGACAAGCAATACCTGTTGGAATACCGATAACAAGCGCTTGCTCTAAGGTTATATCACCTGACGCAGATAATTCATTGCCAAGAACATACCCAAGAAAAAATCCAGCAGTACTGAGAAATGCTAATCCATACGCTTTTGCCCCTGAAGAATGTGAAGTAGGTGTTGTTGTATTCATTCGTCGAATATATGCAGCATTAAGCCTATCATACACAACTGAGGTATTTCCTCGTTGTACTCTCCTATCTCTCCCTGAAGAACGAAGGTTATAAGGAGATGGAAATCGTGCTTCAGCCCCAAGTGCAGATTGAGGAAGCAAGTTAGTCATATAATAGAGATGTGTTGCAGTCATATATTTTCAACAGCAAGAAAAATATATAAGACTATTGACTAAATTATTTGTAGATTTGTACTTAAAAGCATGGAGAGTACTAAAAGAGCTAAAAATAATTTATTTCCGATTTATGACTAATCAATTCTCTTAAGAAGTTTTTCAAGAAACTTTCTCGTGTCATTATTCAAATCCAAGGCTAATGCTTCTTCTGGTTTAATCCATTGGTATTCTTGTAATTCTTCATTTAATATGATTTTGTTGCCGTTGTTTATCACTTTTGCCGTGTAATCAAAGAATATAAAATGTCTTTCCTGATAGAATTCTTTGGGGAAAATGCTTTCTTGAACATCAACTAATGTTATATCAGTGATATCTAAATTTGTTTCTTCTTTCACTTCTCTTATTGCACATGCTTCTGCAGTTTCTCCCCATTCAACTCCACCGCCAGGGATAAGCCATTTGCCAGGCCATTTATGGGATTGCACTAAGAGAATTTTATTATTATTATCATTATATATAATAATCCCTGTTGCTACTTTTGGTAGTTTTGTATCACTCATTTTTCTCGCTCACATATACCCTATATCCTGATTCAATGGCAATTTCTTTGACATTGCCAAAGACTTGTTTCATGTGTTCTGAAAGATGCTTGCCGCCTTTATTATGACGGGCTACTAATTGTAATAATCCGCCTTTGTTCAAATGCAACGGCGCTTGTTCAATTAATTGAAAACAGATTTTTTTTCCTGCATGCTGCGGCGGATTAGTAAGAATAGCATCGAATATTTTTGTTTTGGACAGTTTTTCATATAAATTGCTTAGTATAATCTCTCCTTCTACTTTGTTTTGTTTAAGATTTTTTGCTGCAAATGCAAGAGCGCGTTGGTTGATATCAATTAAGGTGCAGGTAATTTTGTATTTTTTACTTAAAGCTATGCTAACGATGCCGTAGCCGCATCCCATATCAAGCACTTGATCGTTGTCTTTTATGATCGCATTTTCAATCAATATTTCTGTTCCTCTATCAATTTTTTTTCTAGAAAAAACACCGCTTCCTGTTGTTATCGAAAGCTCATTTCCTAATATATTGTAGGTTATTTTGTTTGGCTTTAACGAACTGCGTTGTTTTTCAGAATAATAATGCTGCTGTTTGGTCATGGTTAATCCATAACTAAGTACATTTTATATAATAATCTATCGACTGACCGTAATAATTCTTCATTAGTTCCTTGGATAGTTACACAATAGTTATTTTCAAGTACTTTTGTTTCAGGATCTGATTTGAAATAAAATACTGGTGTTTGTTGGGAAGCATTGGAGCAAGTAACAATGGTTGCATTATACAAATCGCAGGCAGGAGCTTCTTCAGTGCAGGCAAATTCAAGATGAGTGTTGAGTACTTTTCTGAAATTAATATTCAACTCTCCAATTGCCAAATTGACATAGGTTAGGTTTTCTTCGTTCGGATTAAAGGTAAGATATGCTTGGTTTTGGTATTTGCTGATGTTATTATCCATTATAGCATCAAAAAACGCTTTGAAGTTGCCATCAATAGACACATTTTCTAAGTCCGTCGGCCCATAATGGAGAGGAATATCGTATTTTGTTTTCTTACTTGGTGAAAAGATTTGCGTATACCAACTCCCTTTATGATGTACAAAGCTGAATCCATTGTACACATACCCTTTTTCTCCAGTAGCCAATGTTTTTCCTTTAAGATTCTCTTTATGGAGATTTGGTAAGGTAGTATCTTGTGGTTTGTAGAATTTTACAAAAGCAAGAATCACACCAAACAATATGATAATAACACCTGCTACAATGAGAAAATTTCTCGTATATTTCTTAATATCATGTTCAGTAGGCTTTTGCTCTTGAGAATTTTCAGGTAGAGCATGCTCTACTCTTTTATGTTCTTCTTTGTCCATTAGGTCATAACTCCAAGCATTTGATACATGATTTTTTCTTTAATTTCCCGTAAACTAAAGCCGTCTTGGGCTTCCCAGATAATACAATTATTTTGCTGATAGACTTTTGTTTCATTGCCTTGCTTCATCTCGACAACATTAATAAGATCAGTTGCGTTGACACAGGTAATTAAAGGAAGCATGGTATAAGGTTCTGTTTGGTTAGTAACTCCAGGAATTAAATATATTGAAAATGCATCTCGGAAAGAATTTTGCATAGAAAATCGTGTATATTCTATTTCATTGATTAAAGGATCACTTGGATTAAAGGTAAGATATTGCATATTGCTTTGTTTTATTCTTTGAAATATTTCAGGTGCAACAATAATTGATTCAACACTAGTCGGGTGAAAATCAAAGCTATATTTTTTACCATCTACTTTTACCGTGTATTTATTGGTGGTTAAGTCTTGTTTAATTTTAAATTTATTATATTTAGTGGTTAGAGTATTCCCTTGGAATACCCCAAGAATGCTAGTTATCATCAAAAGAACAATGAAACCACCTATGAAATTTCTCTTATTGAATATTTTTGATTGCTTTTGTTGAATAGTGTTTTTCCCAAATATAGCCATACTAAGCAAGATTTCAAGTAATTTTTAAATTTTCTGTTTAAGTAATATTACTTAAACAGAAAATTTATAAGTAAAGAAGACTAAAAACTATTAAAGTCCTATATTATGTAGAGATACCTCTGTCTAATTTATAGGATCTGGGATAGGAATGATAGTATGACTATGAAAATGTTATTAGGACTCGATGATGTTGATTTGGACGATACTGAAATACTCGAAACTATCAAACAAGCTCAATTGCAGAACAAAACAAAAGTAGTATTTACAAGAAGTGACGGTTCAAAAATCGAAATTTCATTGCAGCCGATTGAGTATTTTGAATGTGGAATATTAGATTAAGTTATATAATTCTTTTTTTACATCAACTATTTTAACGCGTTTTTGCTGAGTAGTATTTCTATCACGAATGGTTACTGAATCATCTTCTAAGCTTTCAAAATCAATGGTAATGCAATAAGGAATTCCTAACTCATCAGCCCGCGCATATCGCCGTCCAATACTCCCTGAACTATCGTATTGACTAGGAAAATCATCTTTCAACAATGCATGCACAGCACGAGCTTTTTCTTGCAGCTTATTTACTAAAGGAAAGACGCCGATTTTGATAGGAGCAAGAGAAGGTTTTAAAGCCAGTATAATGTTCCCACGTTCTTTATCATCATGATAGGATTCAAAAAGTATTGCTAAGAATACCCTTTCTAATCCAAATGTTGGTTCTATAACACAGGGAACAACCTTTTGTTTAGAAGCTTCATCAAATAATTCGAGCTTCTCTCTGCTAAATTTCATATGCTGACCAAGGTCGTATTGTCCTCGATTAGCGTTTCCTGCAATCTCTTTGCTTCCAAAGGGAAATGCATAATCAATATCAAATGTTGCTGAAGAATAATGTGATAACTCTGTTTTGACATGCTGGCGTATTTTTAATTTCCCCGGACTTAACCCTAAGCTCAATAACCATAGATACTGTTCAGCTAGAAAATAACCATGCCATTCTTCAAGCATGTTTTTTTTAATCATATCCTGGATGGTCATTTTTTTAAGAGTTTCTTGTCCTTTTGCTTGGGTTGAAGTATCAAGAACTTGTACTGGAAGCTGCAATTGTCGTTTACCCAATAACAAACAGTGTTTGTTATCGGGATGCAAAAAATATTCAATTTCCGCTATATGAAACTCTCGTGACCTAAATAAAAAATCACGCGGTGCAATTTCATTTCTAAAGCATCTTCCTAGTTGCGCAATGCCAAAAGGAAGCTGCATTCTGCAGGTATCGGCAATTAATTTGAAATTCATAAACATTGCTTGAGCTGTTTCTCCGCGAAGATAAGCAACATTATGTGTTTCAGTGCTTGCACCAACTTTAGTTTCAAAAAGAAGATTAAATGAATTTGCTTCTTTAAACGCGCCTTTGCATTGAGGGCAAACAAGCTTTTTTTCTTTAATGGTTTTATTAATTTCATCAGCAATCATACCATCAGCTGCTATTCCTAATTGTTCACCAACAAAATGATCTGCCCTGACTCTGTATTTGCATTTTGAACAAACAAGAAGCAGATCTCCAAAATGAGCTACATGTCCTGAAGCTTCCCATGTTTTAGGATGCGAAATAATGCTGGCATCAATGCCAACAATATCTTCTCTTGTTTGAACAAAGAATTTCCACCATGAAGCTTTTAATGCATTAAGAAGCTCAACTCCTCTCGGTCCAAAATCCCAGAATCCTGCTAGACCGCCATAAATCTCAGAGCTTCGATAGATAAAGCCTTTTTGTTTGCAAAATATTGCCATATCTTCAATAGATAAGGTCATAAACAAGGTAATAAAATGGTAATTTATAAAAGTTACTGGTCGAATCTACTGAGATTAGTTGCGTAAACCTAATTCTGCAAAGGTACCTAAAGTAAAATGATGTTTTGTAGTTTCATCAATGCGTTCAAAAGAATATGCTGTTCTTAGGCCTAATGCTAACGCTAGATATCTTGATAATTCAAAAGTCATTCTGCCGGTGAGCCCTATATCAAAACGAGGAGTTAAAGCAAAATCATTCGGCGTATCAAGATCCTGATTTCTTGATTGTTTTTTATTATTAGTAATGACAAGTTTATACGTATTGGCATCATAAATTATTCCTAATGAAACACCGGAGCTTAATCCCAATTCTGCAGAAAACCACGGTACCGGCTCTGCACGAAAAAAATCAGGTGTATACGTTAAATTAAGATTGATTAAAAGTGCAGTAAGATTTTTCTCGTCAGGTTCTGCTCCGCCCATAACATCAACCAAAGTAATACGTGCAGCACGATCCTCTCCCCCTAAATCAACATGAGAAAAATAAACACCGCCTGAAATATAGATGGTGGATGTTTTTCCTCTATAACTTATTTCAAAACCGTGATAATTAAGACCAGGAAAATCTGAAAGAAAACTATAACCAAAGAAAACATATTTTTGAGTTTGGGCAGTGAGGTCATGGACTTGTTGTTGAAGTTTTTTTTCAGCTTCGACGTGGCTTTTATTCATTGTAATAAATGCAAGACATTGATGATATTGTTCTAATCTAAGTTGATAGATCAAAAGCTGTTGTTCAATAGTATGTTTTGTTTCAGGGAGAGATTTATCTCCTTGAATGCTGGAAGAATCATCTGAGAAAACACCCGAATAACTTGGGAAAACAAGAATTAGTGCTTCAGGCTCCGCACAGACAGGAAGCCTATCTTCCAATACTTCATGTGAAGAAGACGGTTCTGTAGGTGAAGAAGTTGAAATAGGTTTAGAGTCAACTTGCACAGGAGGAGGATTTGCAAAGCTATAACCTGATGGCAAAAAACCAGCAATTAATGCTAGTAATCCAGCGACTGCATTCCTGACTCTGCCCATAGCTATCACTACTCCTTAATTTGTTGCTTCAAAAAATAAAAATACACTCTCCAAAAATAAGTTTAATCAGCTTGTTAAGTAAAACTACTATTTAAAATGTATGATTTTTGAATTAAGAAAACTATTTAAACGTCATGTACTCTCAAAATAATTGAGAGTACATGATAGTAAATAAAGAACTAATCAAAAAAGTTGCTGCAACAGCAAAATTAGAACTGACTGAACAGGAATTAGAAGAATTTATTCCTCAATTTGAAGAAATCCTCAAAACATTCAGTAAATTGGCAAAAGCTGATACAAAAAATGTTCTACCATCATTTCATCCAGTGCCATTAAAAAATAGGATGCGAGATGATACTATCCATTCTTCACTTTCTCAAGAGCAGGCATTATCATTAACTGAGCATAAAAAAGATGGTTATTTTAAAGGACCAAAAGTTGTTTAACATGAACATTAATACTACGCAACAACAACTAGAAAAAATTAATGAAGAGTATCACTATTTTAACAAGCTTTGCAATGTACAAACTAAGAAAACAGGGAAATTAAAGGATTATGTTATATCAGTAAAAGATGCTCTTTGTGTTAAAGACGTTGAAACAAAAGGAGGTAGTGCAATTCTTGAAGGTTATAAACCGTTGTTTAATGCAACAGTGATAGAAAAACTGCTCGCTGAAGGAGCAACAATTATAGGGAAAACTTCCCAAGATGCATTTGGCTTTGGAACTTTTTCTACCAATGTTGGCAACAACATGCAAATTCCTCTAAATCCCTTTGATAAAAATCATTCGACAGGTGGAAGTTCTGGAGGAGCTGCAGGTTTTACCCAGCTTGCAAAAAAAAAGGGAATAAAACATATTGCATTAGGTGAATCTACGGGTGGCAGCATCGCTGCTCCAGCATCTTTTTGCGGAGTCTACGGTTTAACACCAACTTATAGTTTAGTCTCACGTTATGGTTTATTAGACTATGCTAACAGTCTTGATAAAATCGGCCCAATAGCAGCATCAGTAAAAGAACTTGCAATGTGCCTTTCAATTATCGCTGGTCATGATGAAAAAGATGCAACCTCATCTAAAACAAGCATACCTGATTATGAAAAAGGTTTAAGTAAACCAATAAAAGGTATGAAAATTGCTGTGATTAAAGAATGCTTTGGAAAAGGCATTGATCCTGCAATTAAACAAAATATTCTCGAAACAATTGAAACATTAAAAAAACAAGGCGCAACTATCGAAGAAATTAGTTTACCAACAACAACCGAATATGCATTAGAAGCATATTACATTCTGGCGATGTGCGAAGCATCAACAAACTTGGCAAAATACTGCGGCATACGTTATGGAAGGCATGAAAAGTTAGAAGGTAATTTCAACCAATATTTTTCAAAAGTAAGAAGTCATGGATTTAACAAAGAAGAAAAACGAAGAATCTTGTTGGGAACATTTGCAAGAATGTCTGGCTACAGAGATGCTTATTACATAAAAGCTGCCAAAGTGCGAACGCTGATCATCCAAGAATACAAAAAAGCATTCGAAAAATACGATATCTTAATTTCACCAACCATGCCGATGGTTGCGCCAACATTTGACGAGATTAAAAGATTAACACCGTTGCAGCATTACATGGTTGATTTAATGACTGTTGGTCCAAGTCTTGCCGGCTTGCCCCACATCAGCTGTCCGACAGGATTTAAGGATAACATGCCAATAGGAACAATGTTCATAGCTGATCATTTTCAAGAAGAAAAATTATTGCAGATTGCAAGCAGCATAGAGGAATTAAACCATGGTTAATGGAAAATTTAACTCAGACGTTGTAATTGGCTTAGAAATACATTTCCAGCCTAATTTAAAATCAAAATTATTTTGCAGCTGTGCAACTAAAGCAGAAACAAAAAAAAATGAGAACAGCAAAGACGAACCAAACACAAGAACTTGTGTTATTTGTTTAGGTATGCCTGGATCAAAGCCAATGCTCAATAAAAAAGCGCTTGACTATGGCTTAAAGTTAGGGCTTGCTTTGAATTGCAGCATAGCACTTGAATTAATATTCTCAAGAAAATCATATTTTTATCCTGACTTGGCAAAAAATTATCAAATCAGCCAATTTGAATTGCCTTTGGGAAAGAATGGCGAAATTGTTTTAAGCAGTGGAAAAAAAATCGGAATAGAGAGAATACATTTAGAAGAAGATCCTGCATCATTAGTGCATCCGAACACTATCCATGATTCTGCTTACACATTGATTGACTACAACAGAAGCGGCATTTGCTTGATTGAATTGGTTACAAAACCGGAAATGAGATCACCTGAAGAAGCAAGAGAATTTTTGAAAAAATTAAGAACAATATTGCAATACTTGGAAATATTCGACGAGCAAACCGGCGTTATCAAAGCAGACGCTAATATATCAATAAAAGAATCAGGATATGTACGAAGCGAAGTAAAGAATATTACTGGTTTTAAGGAAATCGAACGAGCTTTGCTCTATGAAGTCGAACGTCAAAAACAAGCAATGCAAAATAATGAAAAATTAGTCATGGACACGAGAGGATGGAATGCTTTGACAGGAAAAACAACACGATTACGAACAAAAGAAACAGAAGCTGATTACGGTTACATTATTGATCCTGATCTTGTACCTATTGATATAACTCAAGAGATGATTGAAAAAACAAAAAGAGGATTGCCTGAACTGCCTGACGAAAAGATTAAGCGTTTTATAACAAAACACAAGCTTTCTCCTATTGATGCACAGGTACTAGCTATGGAACGAGTATTGGCAGAATTGTTTGAGAAAGTGGCAGAAGAGATTGATCCTATTCTGGCAGCGCAATGGTTACGACATGAATTAGTAAAAGTTGCAAACTATCATAAATTAGCATTAGATCAATTAAGAATAGAAGAATTAGAAATCGTGGAGTTGCTGTCCATGGTTGAGAAAAAAGAAATAAGCGATAGAACCGCCCAGCAAATATTAAGTTTATTAACAGAAAAAGGCTTTTCTCCAAGACAATATGTAAAAGAACATAAACTAACTATAGTTTCAGATACTAAAGAGCTTGAAGAGCTTTGCAAAAAGGCAATTGCTGAATCACAGCCAGCTATTGATGATTACAAAGCTGGCAAGGAGATAGCATTGAATAATGTTGTCGGCAAAGTAATGAAGTACACCAAAGGCACTGCCGATGCTGCCAAAGTAAAAGATATGTTGAAAAAGATGCTCAGATGAAGAAAATGAAGATTAGTTTCTTTGAAGAATATCCTACGCAAAAAAATCTTGATGTTTTGAAAAAGATTTCTTTTAAAACTGAATTGTATATCGCTGCACACTCATTAAACAAGTTCAGAACTCTAGAGAAAGTAATTCTTAAAAAATATAAAAATGTTCGAAAATGTATTTATTGGCCAATCTTGAAAAAAGAAGAAGGATATTGGTTTTCTGTTTTTTCTGATTTTAATGGAATGGAGAGAGTCATGAGGGAGCTTACAACAAATAAAAAAGCTTTAACTATACTTTGGGATGCAGAACTACCGATATTGAATAAAATACTGATCTTAAGAAACGCACTAAACTATTTTAAAAATAAACGATTAATACTTAATTTTTTGACAAACGCTAAAGAGTATAATCTCGCTATTGAAATTGCAGAGTATGAAGTAGAGAACTATTTTGTTGATACCTTGTTTCAACAATTATGTTTATCTTTTAATCCTTATCAAATCCCTCATACACGAATAGGGATGTTGTATACTTCATTTATTAAAAATAAAAGCATTGAAAATTATTTCCTTAAACAACTTGAAAAAACCAGAACCAAACATGAGCATTTCAAAGTTGGGATTGGATGTGTTGGCGTTGGCATGGGTGGTGATGAACCGCAATTATCTCCAAAACATCTTGCAAGAGATTTAAACATATTGCAAAAAGAAGGCATTAAAGATATCGTTATCTATCGTTTAGGCGGGTTAACAAAAGAGCATATTAAAATCCTAAAACAATTCAAATCATAAAATAGAGGAATGATAATCAATATAAACAGTAATTCATTCCTCTAAGTATGTCATCACAACCAAAGATGTTGTTAGTAGCTTGTTCTGGAGATGAAACTGCTGAATTAGCTGGAAATTTACAAAGAACTCTTCAAGATGATTATGGGTTGGAACATCAAGTAGAATTATTATTAAGCAAATCGCCAGAGGAAGCAAAAGGTGGTGAAAAAAATCACCGCTCCCCTTTAGTTGCAGGCTATTTCGCAGACTTAGAAGCACAAATTGATGCTGGAAGAAATCTATTAAAAGATATATTTCAAGGACGACATGTTGTTTTAGTTGAGCATATGTTAACTCCAGCAAGAAGAGTATATATGGATGATCCTCAAATAACCACCGTTAATGATCATTTGATGACAATAAGAGGTTTTCTTGACCTCATTCGAAATGTTGAAACATTACAAGCAACATTAGTAACTCCTTATGAAGCGTATGTGCGTTCTCATAGCGTAGAGAAATATAGAAAGCGAGGATTTTTTCAATTTGATTCATTAAGATTAATGCTGGATGATCTTCGGAGGGGAGGATTAAATGCAGTAGTAACTATAGATCCACACTCAGAAAAGGCTGCGCAAATTTCAGAAGAATTAGGTATTGATGTTTATATAGCTAATCCGTTCCAATCCGGAAGAGGTATAAATCCTTTCAAATTAGGCTTAGAAGATGGAAGAGCGGAAGAAATCATGAGAAAACTACGTCCATTTCAAGAAAGATTTGCCGAACTTAAAGAACAATACAAAGGTCATATGTATGTTGTTTCTGTTGATGATGGAACTGAACATCGTTGTGAAAATTTCGTAGAACGGGCATTTGCAGAATTAAGACCGCATGAATATTATGCAAGAATAGCATATTTTGAAAAAGATAGAGTCGCTTATGGTGACTCAAAAACTGCATTTAAACCATTTAGTAAAATTACACAAGAGAATATAGATCGTGAAGGAGTATATATTATCATTGATGATATGTTTGCAAGTGGGGGTACAAGCAATAAAGCCGCAAAAATATTAAAAAATTGCGGTGCTAAAAGAGTTGAAGTTTGGACAAGCCATGCTGTAACAATGCCCAAACAATATAAGAATGCAAATAATCTTACTGCAATAGATAAAATTGTATGTTTAGATACCGTTCCTCAAAGTCCTGAATTAAATGTTGAATATATGAAAGCAAGCGCAGATTTATTGGCTGCAAAACTCTATCAAGTTCATCAAAGATTAGTCAGCACAAGATAAAAATAGTAATAACTAATTCAAGCCGCCCTTCTCAAATCTTCAGCTAATTCTCCGGCAGACTGATGATGATCAGAAGGATTTGACTGCGATAAACGACTCCATATTTTCAATAGGAATCTCCCTTGTTTCATCTCTGAGAGTAAGATAGTCAACTAACATAGTAAATCACATAATCTAATTAAGAAAATTACTGTTGAGTTGGTTTAGTTTGATAAGGTTGTCCTAACTCTTCTAATCGAGTTGATAAACTACCATTCGCTGATCGATAAGAGGCTTGAGATAATTTAAGATAATGGACTGGAACTGTTTCTCTTGACCCTGAAACAATTAAGCTTCCTGCTCCTAATTCATGTCTACCAAGTTGATCTTCTAAACCATAAATCACGCCAGCAAATGGATTGCCCGATATATATCTACCATCACGCTGAGGTATTTGAGGATTTAATAAAAATAACTCTCCATTAGAAGCTCCAATGCCAAGTACACCAATAGATCTTGGATCATAACCCGGTAAAGAAATAACTTTCCGTGCTTCTCCCCAACCAATTGTTAATGTTGCTTCAACCATATATTATGCGATTAACGAAATAATATATAAATATATCTCAAATATCCGTATTATTTATAATGAAACTCGTAATCACTCATACCTCAAAGCATTAACCGGTTGTAATTTTGCTGCCCTCAACGCAGGCATCATACCTGAAATAATACCTAGAACTGAAGAAAAAACCAAGGCAAATATAATTAGCCCACTATTAATAGTGATATGTAAAAAAGGAAACCCTGCTGCAGCTGCGCCAAAACCAATGCCAAAGGCAATAACAATCCCAAGAATAACACCCAGTAATCCACCCACTAATCCAATAATCCCTGATTCCAGCACAAACAATAATAACACTAAACTATTACGAGCGCCTATTGCTTTCATAATGCCAATTTCACGGGTTCTTTCAAGAACAGAAGTATACATCGTATTCATAATGCCAACTGCCCCTACAATAAGAGAAATAAATGCAATTCCTGCCAAAACTGCTTTCACAACATCAAGTATGGAAAGAAATTGTCGGAGAATTTGATCAGGAGTAAAAACATCAAAATCTTCTGAACCTCGTTTGCGCTCAAGTTTTTGCTTGATTTTTTCAACTAATTTTTCTTTGTCAATACCAGGTTGAACTTGAACTCTGATAACATTGACAAAATCAGGTTTATTAAACAATTCTCGAGCATTTTCTAAAGGAATGTACACTTGTTTGTCTAAATCTATTCCTGTAGGTTCAATAATACCAATCACCTCAAAGGGCTTATTGTTGATGGAAATTTTATTTTTCACGCGAACGTCTTTATCAAATAATTCATACGCAACATCATAACCAATAAGAGCAACATCGTGGTCTTTCTTCTCAAAAAACCTTCCTGCAATCGGCTTTAAATCAGTATCAACTAAACCTTTTTGTCCGAGATTGGTATCATAGGCAAGCACCATAAGATATTCCTCTTCATTGCTGAATATAACCGGAGCAAAATTAAGAAGAATTCTATCAACATAATCAACACCAACAATACCTTCAACAAGCTGCGCATCAGTTTCATTAAATCCCTTATCGCCTGAAGGAGGTCCACGCAAACCTTCAGGCACAACACGTATGCTTGAAACGCCCATCTTATCAAATTGATCTTGTAATGCTTGTTGCATTCCTTCTCCTAACATCAGCAATGCAACAATCGTTGCAATGCCTATAACAATACCAATAACCGTCAGCCATGAACGTAATTTTCTCCTTCGAATATTTTTTAACGCCAATAAGGTACAGTCTTTAAACATAGTCAGTGCCTCAGTGCGTCGATTGGTTTTAATTGTGATGCTTGGCGCGAAGGCAAAATTCCTGACAACGCCCCAACAATAACTGAAAATAGTATTCCGCCAAAAACAACCGGCCATTCAATGGTTATAACTAATAACCCAAACCCTGCTTGAACTGCAACAGCACCAATGCCCAATGCAATTAAACTTCCCAGAGTTACCCCTAAAATCCCGCCAACAAGTCCAAGAATACCTGATTCAAACAAAAAAACCACCATAATAGTGGCGTTGCTTGCACCTATTGCTTTCATAATGCCAATTTCACGCGTTCTCTCAAGGACAGAAGTATACATCGTATTCATAATGCCAACTGCTCCAACAATCAGAGAAATAAATGCAATCCCAATAAGTACAACATTGATGATAGTTATAACAGTACCAAATTGTTTAAGAATTTGATCAGGAGTAACAACCTCAAAATGATCATTGCCGCGTTTTCTTCGAAGATTTTTTTTAATTTCTGAAACAGTTTTTTGAAGATCAATACCTTCTTCAACAGTTAACTCAACCATAGTTACTTGCATTGGCTTATTTAATAAGATGCGAGCATCATCCAAGGGAACAAACAAAGAATTATCATCTTCAGGATTTCCAAAAGAATCAAAAATACCTATAACACGATATTTAATGCCCTTAATTTCAAAATTATTATTCAACCGAACTTCTTTATCAAACATCGTTTTAGCAACTGCAGCACCAATCATGACGACGTTTCGCTCTCCTTCTTTAAAATAGCGGCCTTGTTTAAGCACCATATCATGAGAAACAAACCGTTTCTCGGTATCTTTATCAGGAAAACCCATAATCGTTACTGAATATTGATCATTGGCATAAGTTACAGGCACTTTTCCCATAAGATACGGCGTTACATAAACAAACCCCGGCATGTTTTCAAGCACATCAACATCTTTTTTTTCTAGCCCTGTTCGTGAGGTAGGATCACCAGCTCCTTCAGGATAAACAAAAAGTTTGTTGCTGCCAATTTTCTCAAATTGTTTGGTTATTGCATGATCCAATCCTTGTCCTATAGTCAACAAAGCAACTAATGCAGTTATTCCAATAACTATACCGACTATGGTAAGCAAAGAACGAAGTTTTCTTGCAACAAGATTCTTCAATGCTAATTTGAGATAAGGAATTGGCATAATTATCCTAGTCTACGGGTTTGCAGGGCAGAACGCTTGCGATAATAATAAATTCCAACGGCAATTACTATCAAAATTACAACAAATAATCCAATGCTGCTTTTTGATGCAACTAACCCAAGCTTTTTTGCAGTATAAGGCGAATAAATTTTAAGGGGAATAGTGAATTTCTCCGTATACGCTTGATTATAATTATCTTTATAGGTGAAAACAACTTTAAGGGGAATCTCATTTTTAACATCATCGGTGTAAATAGTAAATTCCGCTGTTTCAAAATCATCACTTTCTAAATTGCCAAGATATTCACTTGATTTTGAGATTACTTTATAATCATTGGTCTCTTCGAGACTAATAGTGGCAAAATTGATATTGCTTGATCCTGTGTTCGAAAGGCTGAAAACAACCTTGCCTTTTTGCCGTTTAGTAAAAACTGAAGTATCTTCTAAGGTAAGAATATAATCAGGGGTGCTATCAAGAACAATAGTGATCGTGTTTTGCTTTGTTGATTTCTTTCCTGACTGATCGCTATAATCAAGGACGAGAGGAATTTTATATTCTTTAGCATCTGCATGAGCTGAAACAAGAATAGTGTACATCATTTCCTGCTCCATACCAGCATCCAAACTATTAATTAATTGTTCATCAGTTGAACCTATTGTTGAAAAATGAGTATTATCTAACGTAAGACGCAAAAATAAGTCTTGCAGATTGCTTTTACCTTCATTAGCTAAGGTAAGGTATAGTTTGCCAGAGCTGCCTGGCTTTAAACGTTCAGGTTCAGTGCGGATATTTTTAATGTTTAAAAGTGAACGTTCTGTTTTAACAGAGACTTTGAAGCTTAAAGGCTTTTGCCAACCATCTGCTCCAGAAGTTTGATAACGTAATTTAACATTATAATCACCAGGAATAGCGCCTTTGTCAATGCGAAGTTTATAATAAATAACGGCAAAATCTTTTCCTTGTTCTTTGGCATTTAATGTTCCAATGTATTGTGTTTGACTTCCTGAAACCAAGCTAAAGGGATATTCAGGCTCTATCATAAATTCTAAACCAGGAACTTTACTGACGCCAATATTTTCCACCAGCCAGCGAAGTTCAACGACATCTCCAGGCTCAGCAGGATTAGGATCTTGATTTTGTAAAACAACATTAAGATTAGTAAGAGTATAAGTATCTCCTGCACCTAAAACAAGAGAAATAGTTGAAAATACAAACATTAAGATTAATAAGATTTTTTTCACAACACAACACCTCTTCTTTTCATGGGGATTTCAAGAGCGCCGTCCTTTAAAGAAGCTATTCTTTGAGCTGCTTTTGCAACATGCTGATCATGCGTTACAATAACAATAGTTTTACCTTGTTTATGAAGTTTTTGCAATAACGCTATAATTTCAGTTCCTGTTTTTGAATCAAGATTGCCTGTTGGTTCATCTGCAAGAATTAGTTCCGGATCATTGGCTAATGCCCGCGCAATTGCTACGCGCTGCTGCTGCCCGCCACTTAACTGATTAGGCTTATGATGCAACCGTTCATGCAAACCAACGGTTGCTAATAAAGAACGAGCTGTCTTTTGCCGAGTTTCTTCCTCTTTGCCTTGGAAAAGCATAGGAAGCATGACGTTTTCTTCAGCAGTTAATGTAGGAATTAAATTAAACTGCTGGAAAATAAATCCTATTTTTCTTCCTCGAATTTGGGCAAGTTCTGATTCTTCAAGATCAGCAATGTTAACACTGTTCAAGTAAATATCCCCCTTTGATGGAATATCTAAGCACCCAATCATATTTACTGCAGTTGACTTTCCGCTTCCTGAAGGACCCATAAGAGCTACAAATTCGCCTTTTTTAACTTCAAAATTTAATCCCTGCAGTGCATGAACCTCTATATCACCCATAGCATAGCTTTTCCAGACTTTATCTAATTTGATAATGCATGTTCCTGCCATAACAACTTGTTTAACAGTTGTTATTTTAAAATATATTGATTGAAATAGAAAATATTTATATACCTCTAATTTTAAATGAGTTGTATGGGCAAAATTGTAGGAATCATTTCTATCAAAGGAGGCGTTGGGAAGACAACGACGGTTGCTAATCTTGCTGCAGTGCTTGCTCATGATTTTCAGCAAAAAGTGCTGGTGATAGATGCAAATTTCAGCGCTCCAAATATTGCGTATCACCTAGGGATTGAAGATGTTCATTTTAGCATTCATGATGTTCTTACTGATAAAATTCCTGCATCTGAAGCTATTGTTACTCACCATGAAGGTTTTGATGTTCTTCCTTCAGCTATGAAAGCAAGCTCAGTCAATGTTTTTGACTTAAAGAAAAAAATAAGCCACCTTAAAGACAAGTATGATGTCATTCTCCTTGATTCTTCTCCAAGCTTGACTGATGAAATAGTAGCAACTATGGTTGCGTCAGATGAATTATATGTTGTTTCAAGCCCTGATCTGCCCACTTTGAAATGCACCGTCAATGCGGTCAAAGCTGCGCAAAAGAAAAAGGTTCCTCTGAAAGGGATTATTCTTAATAAAGTTAAACATAAAGCTTTTGAAGTGAGCTTAGAACAACTTGAACAAGCAGCAGGCATTCCGGTATTAGCTGTTCTACCTGATGATGATGCAGTACTTGAAGCTCTTTCCAAAACAACGACTGCAGCAGTCTATAAGCCACGAAATGATTTTTCTATTGAATATAAAAAGTTAGCAGGTGCTTTGATTAATCAAGAATACCAAGATCCACGAATTTTTTCTAAACTGAAAAATATGTTCAGCAAACCAGCTCCACAGGAAATTAACAGGATTGCTCAGATTAAAGGTTTATAACATGAAGCATAGTTTTTCTGTTACACTGATACTAGTGTTTATTTTTTTCTTTGCCCAACTATTAGGATTAGCTATAGTTAGTCAGTATATTAATCTTTCTGCTTCAGCTCAACAAGGTGAGCCTGTTATCCAGGAAGCAACCTATCTTCAAACAGGTGTTACACCGCCACCGATAGAACAAAAATCTTATTCGTTTCTTTATATTCTTGGCGCTGTTTTGTTAGGAACGATTCTTGTTTTGCTGGTGATTAAGTTCCACCAGACAATGATTTGGAAATTGTGGTTTTTCCTCAGTGTTGTGTTAACACTGCTTATGGCATTTTCTCCTTTTATTAATAAGTTCCTTTCAAAATTTGGTTTTGGGATGTATGCTTTTGGCGTGACTATGATTCTTGCTCTTAGTTTAGCCTATTTCAAAGTTTATAAACCAAATTTATATATCCATAATTTCACTGAATTATTTGTTTACGGAGGATTAGCTACTATTCTTGTTCCTATATTGAATGTGTTTTCTGTTGTTATTCTTCTGATAGTAATATCACTCTACGACATGTACGCAGTTTGGAAAAGCAAACATATGATAACTATGGCAACTTTTCAAAAACAAACTATGTTATTTGCAGGATTGTTAATACCTTATCGTGATACTTCTTTGTTTGCGAACAAAAAAGTAATATCAAACCCTACATCTAAACCAGTTATTGGAGAAAAAAAGATCAGGACCGCAATTCTTGGAGGAGGAGATATTGCGTTTCCTCTATTATTTAGCGCTACTATCTATGCTGCAACTAATCAGGTTATTGTTCCTTTGATTATAACTATTTTTACTTCCCTTGCATTGCTTTTATTGTATGTATTTGCAGAAAAGAATAAATATTATCCAGCAATGCCTTTTCTTTCGTTAGGATGCTTTTTAGGGTATTCAGTTACTTGGTTGTTTGGATTAGTATAAATCAATTCTAAAACATTTTTACTGGTTTCTGACGAAGATTGACCATATAAGATACAGGATTAATCACCATACCATCTTTAGCTGCAATAGTTTGAACGCCAGTAGTTCTCTGAATGTTACGAGCTTCATTGATAGGATCTGATTGTATCATTTTTATGCCAAAATGAGTAATAATAGCCAAGCGCGGATTGACTTCGTTGATGATCTTCATGGCTTCAGCAGAACATAATTGAAAATCTCTTTTCTGATCTCCTGGGTATTGCACATTAAGAATAAGAATATCAACACCTCTGAAATCTTCTCCAAGCTTTGTTGTGTAACCAGTATCGCCAGTATAACCAAGATCAAATGTTTGTGTTGTGATTCTGAATCCTAATGCATACGTTTCATTATGCTTTGTATTGGTTCCCCTTATCTCTATATTATTTATGCCAATTTTCTGTCCAGCTTCAAGGGGAATAATTTTTTCAACGCAGCTCTTATGAAAATCAGAAATGACCTTGCTGTGTTTTTCATCTCCATCAATAACAGTTTTATTAGCAACAACAACTCCATGAATGTCCATACCAGCTAAGCTCATAGCGCTTATTATTGCATTCGTATCATGAGCGTGATTTAAATGAGCATGACTTACCAAAACAGCAGTAGTGTTTCTTGCATTAATGTTGTATTCACTTGCTTTGACTAATGCTCCAGGACCTGGATCAAGATGAAGCTGGGTATCATCTACTTGAATGATAACACCCCCACTTCCAAGGAGCTGTTTAGCTACTGCAATGGCGTCTCCACCTGTGCCAAGAAATACTATTTTTTCCATACGGTTCAAGGATGGGATGCTTGAACCGTTAATAAAAATTTCGTTATGTATTGTTACTTTTAGTTACTTAATGGTTGTAGAAAATGCATTTTCTACAACCATTAAGTAACTAAAAGTAACAGTCTATTTGCTCCTGCCAAAATCCAATTTCTTCATCTTCAAACAGATTTCTGGTGCTTCCTGAGCATTCACTATAAAATTTATTTATCTTTTCAAAAAAGAAATCCCCTTTTTCTTTGTGAGGATAAAAGGTACAGAGATATTTTTCCTGGAGTTCTTGATCTGCAATTGCCTTCTGTAAAAATTCAAGGTATAGTTTTTTTCTTATGCTACCATAGCTGCTGCACTGTTGCTCTATACTTCCTTCTTCTATTGTTCTTAATATCTGTTTTTCAATTAAAGTACTTTTTAGTGGAAGAAACACATTGGGAAAAGCCATAATATCATCAGTGCTAAATAATCCTTTATTTATGCTTGGAAAGATAATCCCTCCATGTACAGCACCTTGTTTATCAGTGATAAACAAATTTTCAGTTGGTATATTTAATGCTCGGAATGTCGCCTGCAGGAATTCTCTATTTGAATGGCTTGTTGTTTTTTTTGTTTTGCCGATATGATTATAGTTTAAAGCAGTTGTTAATGTTCCTTGAGGAGCATGCTGCCAATGGTTATCTTTCATCCATTGTGTAATTACTTCGAGAGCTTGTTCAGGTGTTTGTATCTCGTCAATAGGTTGATTATAAGTTTTGAATATTTCCTTAACTAATTCCTCTGGTTCAAGGGGATTATCATTGTTCACAAATTGAAATCCGTAGCCATTTTGATTTTTTTTAAATCCTTGGCTGCAGCTATATTCTAATTGTTCGAATGCACAGAATCCAAGCAATGCTTTAAGATCTTCATCACGGTAAGTTATTATTTTCCAGTTAAAGGTGTTATGTATCTCATGGTAGAATATTAAAGCTATTCTGCTTATCCATATTTCTCTCACATTATTGTAGCTTAATGTTGTTTTTCCTTTGAATTTGTCCCAAGTTCTTGTAGTGCCTGATTCTAAGTCCATTACTTCTTCCAAAAATATATTTGTTTCATAAGGTGTAAGTTTTACCTGTTGTTTTATGTGCGGCATGTTGAGAAGATCAAGATAGGGCTGTACTATGGTTGGGTCTATTGCTGGCTCTTTTTCTATCTTTTTAATCACATTGCCTGCTAATTGATTATCTTCTGTTATTGAAATAAGCGAGAGCAATAATATTGCTAGAATAAGGAAGGGCAAGGCATTGGCGATAAATCTTCTCATAGATTATTTTCAGGAAACTATCTTTTTAAATCTTTCTAGCTTACAAGCTCTGTCCCGAATGAAGTTTTTGGTGCCATGCTGGTGATTATCTTTCCAACTAATAAGTGAGAAAAAAGGAAATTCCAATAGGAATTTTTTCCTTCTTATACACAAGTGGGATAATCACGGCACCAAAACCGAGGCTATGCCGAGATTCGGGACAGAGCCTAGCGCACAATATTTATAAAATACCTTCCTTTTTTAGTAGTTGCAGGCTAGGTTGGGTGGTTAGCTCTCACCTGTTAGGCCAAACGAGCTTTAGGGTCAACTGAAGCAAGGAAGCGGCAAGTTTATTCAAGATAAGCCTTGAGCTGTACTATGACATCTTGTCTTGGAGGATTGTTATTCTTGTGAACCATGTCAGGTCCTGACGGAAGCAGCATTAAGCAGGAGTAATGGTGCTTGCAAGGTAGCAGGGTCGAGAAAAGTTCAAGACAAACTTGTCTTGGATTGCTCTGTCCATTCCTTGCGGCCTGCACTTTTTTTCTAGAATACATTGGATTTGAACATTATAACTTCTAAAACATTTTATCAGAGGCTAGTTTGTAAATATTATTACGTAAACTCCATGTTTCAAATCAAGAGTATTTTTTATGATTTTGATTAGGGATTTTCTCCGTTTATCTTCTCAAATACGCAGATCTTATTTTATCTAATACCATTCGTATCTTATCTCCATGGCGTTCGATAGTTTGTGCTAATCTTCGCAGATGTTTTTGTTCAGCGTATTCTTCCATAATTCTTGTATCCCACCATGGTGTTGTTTTTAATGGTTGAAGTAATGCATCACGTGGTTTTCGTTGATATCGCCAATAGCTCGCTACACAAAAATCTAAGTATCTATCCACATATTGTCTTGTGTGTTTTTGCATGTAGGACAGCCATTTTTGTTCTTCTTCTGCTAATTTTGGAACTCTTTTTCTAGAATCCCCTCTTCTTGATAATTCTTCTCTTCTTTTTTGCAATCTTACTACAATTTCTCGCCTACCACTACGAGCAACATATATCTCTTCAGGATCTTTTTCTCTCTTCAATCTCGCTTGTTTTTGTTGGAATAACCTCATATATTCATTATACGCTAATATTCCTTGAACAGCTTTATCATCAAAACTATCTTCTATGCTCCTAAACACCCTTATTTCATCATGAGATTCTGGATGAACTATTGCTCCAACATGTATTCCATTAAAATTAAACCAGTCACTCTTATTGCTATCAAATAAATTGATTACTGCTGGTTGTTCATGGCTTGAGAAGACAGGATAAAGTAATTGAATAACAGAATTAGTATGAAACGGTTCATCATATACTATTGTTACATCTAATACAGGACCATGATAACCTTTAAGTTGTTGGTGTCCTTCTGTATAAAGAACTGCATAGATATCTTCTTCGTTTTCATCTTTTGCATCAACTAATAATTGCTTGCCTTCAAAAAGTTCTATTATTGACCCTGGTTTACGAAGTCTTCTGATAAATCTGTTAAGTTTTTCTTCAGATAATCTTGTAAGACCATAATGAGCGTATCTTTCTCCATCCATGATGATAGCATCTTTTTTGATTTCAAAATCATCAGTTACATCCTCTACAGGATCTGCTATCCATGTTGTTCCTTCAGCTTCAAAAGTAATAAATGCATGCGTTATTTCAGGTCTATCTGGTGAGGTTCTTCTTAGATAAAATTGCAGATTATCAACATCTAAACGTTTTGCTAATCCATATAATATCCCTGCTTTTTCACCACAATTAGCTTGATAACCATCTCCTTGTTTTGTTTCATGGGGAAGACGATATCCTACATCTAGTTCTACAGCGCCCCACACACCATGGTTCCATTTTTCAAAGCCTTTTTGCGCTTCTCTTAATATTGTGGGAGGATCTAATTCTCCCCATGTTTCAACGTCAAGAGGATATCTTTTAGTATAATCTTTTGTTAATCTATCAATTATATCATCAAGAAATGGTATTGAGTCAGGTGTTAGTAATATCATCCAAGAAGGGAATATTGTTTGTTTTAAAAGTATTATTCATCTGAATGGATTATCCATTGCTTGTTTTTCTAATCTGGTGTAATCTGCGCCTGGAGCTGCTGTTGGTTGAGGTGTTCCATTTGTTCCTATATAGAAACTTGCTTTATAAGTTCCATCATCCCTGTATCTTCCTTCAACAATATGAATCTGATCAGATTTTAATGTAGGCTTACCTGCTCTGATTGCAGCTTTTTTATAGAAATCAGCCATTGCTGTTTCTTTAGTTTTCCCTTCTCCTATAACAACGTATGTTGCTCGCATACTATCCTGCTTAGTATCTAAATATTTAAATATTTCTATTATAGAAACGTAGTTATGGATCAAAAAGTTGCGTGGGAAAAAGAGTATAAAATGAAGGGAATACCTTCTTCGTATAAAACAGAACCTTCTCGTGAAGTAGTGTATTTTACTGAATTTCTTAAAAAACAAAAGGTTGCAGGCAAGGCTCTTGATCTCGGCTCTGGCAAAGGAAGAAATTCTGTGCATTTAGCTAAGCATGGTTTTACCGTTGCGTGTATGGATTTTCTTCAAAGCAATATTGACTTTATCAAAAAACAGTATAATTTTGAAACATACTGTCAAGATGTTGCTGATAAATGGCAGTTTCCAAGCAATCATTTTGATGCAGTAATTGATGTATTCTGTTATAAACATATTACTGATTCCCTTGCCAGGCTGCGGTATAGGGATAATTTATCTAGGGTTTTAAAACCAACAGGATATTATCTACTATCATTAGCCACCCCTGATGATGGTTATTATGGCGAATTACTTAAACAAAAGCCAAACCAACAGAATATTATTGTTGATCCTAAAACAGGTATTTCTTCTGTGTTATTCACTGAAACAGATATTAAGCGTGAGTTTAATGCGTTTACTGTTGTGGAAGTTCGGCAAAAAAACAAGTTAGGTATGATGCATGGTCAGCAATATTTACGAAAGAGTTTGTTTTTTATTATTAAAAAGAATTAATCCTTAAAATGATCATATCCCCCACCAAGAATAGTTTTATTTCCTTGTTTATCAATCATATAACAACCTTGCTTTTTATCCAGAATTTTACCAATAATGGTGCAGTCTTTGAACAAATGTTTTTTATCGTTGTAATCTTTTTCTGAGATAGTAAATAATAGTTCAAAATCTTCTCCACCATATAATGCCCATTCGATTGGATTTTGTTTAAGAAATTTAGCCGTTTGTCTCGTTTTATGGTTGATCGGTATTTTATCTTCTTCGATTACTGCTCCGACCTTGCTTTCATCACAAATATGTTTTATTTCACTGCTTAAACCATCTGAAATATCAATCATAGCATTGACAAAAGGCGCTATCTTTTTGCTTATATCTAATCTTGCCTTCGGTTCAAGATACCCTTGTTTGCCTTCTTCACCTTCTCTCTTATTAAGAAATAACTGCAATCCTGCCATTGATTTTCCAAGGGTTCCTGTTGCTCCGATTAGATCTCCTTGTTTTGCAAAGCTGCGGAGGCAAAGATTTTGTTTTTTAACTTCACCCAGCATTGTTACTGAGAAATTTATTTCTGTTCCTGACGTTGTATCTCCGCCTATGATTAAAAAATCGTATTTTTTTGCAACAGCATACATGGCTTTATAAACGTCTTTGATAAACTCAACCTTAATTGTTTTTGGCAAGGAAAAAGAAATCACTGTGTATAAAGGCTTTCCACCACATGCAGCAATATCACTTACATTGCATTCCATAATCTTTCTTCCTATTTGCTCTGGGGTAAACCACGCTGTTTTGAAATGATTGTTATTAACAAACATATCTGTTGTTATGAGAAGATATGTATCGTTAGTATAATCAATAACAGCACAATCATCACCAATGCCCTTGATCAATTTTGGATGTTTGACCATCTTAGTTATTTTGTTGATAAGATTGAACTCGCCAAATTCTTTTATTGTTAATTTTTTATTTTTTCCCATGGGTAATTGTTTTAATTTTATTAATGATCTCTTTAGAAAAATCTATGCATTTTTTAGCATCTTCTATTACTATTAGTTCAGCTTTGTATACTGAATTATTTCTTAATTCTCTGAATCTATCAAATTGGTTTATTTGATATTCATTAAATTCAGTTATATAATATTTTTTCAGAAAGCTAATGGTAGCTTCATGAGAATAGGGTTTAAATCCTTGTAGTGACATTAATGATTGTGTAGCTTCTCTTGCTGCTTCATAGGCGTCTTCTAACACTAGGTTTGTTGTCTCATCGTTTAATTCTCTTAAATATTTCATTCTTTTTTCTGCTTTTGACAGCAATGCTTTAGCCTCTTCTTTATCGGGTGTTTTTCTTTTTGCTTTTCCTGATTTGATGTACCTTTCAAAGTCGTCTATCATCTTTTACATCACCTTAAGATATCCATGCAATACTATCCCATTTGCTGCAGCATTTTTGAATTCATTTGATGATTTATCTAGTGATGACAATATATGGAAATTTGTTTTTCGATAGCATAGTTTTTCGATAATCTTAACAAATTCTCTGAATTCTTGTTCATGTGTTGGTTTTGTGTGTGGTGTTATAATCAATATATCAATATCACTTTGTTCAGTATCTTCTCCTTTTGCGAAACTGCCAAATACACTAATACACTCAGGGTTATGAAATTCTACACTGAGATATTTGATTATATCATACCTCATTAACCTATATATATTAAACATTAATTTATAATCCTTGTATGCTTGTGATTCTATGTCTGCTTGTATATTTTTACTTATATTTGTTTCAATAACTTTAATTATTTTATATTTGTTTAATTCTTCAATACTTTGCGCAATAGCAGTTGTTGAGAAATTGATTAGTCTTGCTAATTCTCTTAGATGAAAAGCTCTATGGGGTTCATTGAAAATATATTCTATTATTTTAAAGGTGCATTCAGTTCCAAATATGAACTTTTGTTTAGTGTCTTTTTTATGTAACATATGTTATTATAGAATGACAAGTGTTATTTAAATGTTACGGTATCTTTTTCCTATAACTATATATAACTCTTCTTTCTTCCTTGCTTCTATGAACAAAGTTATTATTATTGGCGGCGGCGCCATAGGTATGCTTACTGCTTATCGATTGGCAAATTCCGGGCAAAAGGTTGTACTTATTGATAAAGGCAAGCTTGGTCAAGAAGCTAGTTCTGCTGCTGCTGGCATGTTGCGTCCGCAGTCAGAAGCAGAAAATGATACTTTTTTTTTCAGGCTTTGTTTACAAAGCAAAAAGCTTTTTGCTTTGTTAGAGAAAGAACTATATCAAAAAACAGGTGTTGGTATTGAATATACAACTACAGGAACATTATTAGTAAGCGACTCTTATGAAGAAAAAGCTCGCTTGCATAATCTAGTATCGTGGCAAAAGAAACTTAGTTTACCAAGCAATGAACTTGATTATTATAAAATTCAAAGATTAGAGTCCTCGCTCAATGCTCTTTTTCATTATGGAGTTCTGTTTCCCGATGACCATTTCTTATGCACTCCTTATTATGTTGAGGCGTTAGTAAAAGCAGTTAAAGATACTCATATCATTACGATTTATGAACATATCTCTGTTTCCGAACTTATACTTAACGATGGAAAAGTTCTTGGAGTTGTTATTGATGGAGAGCAGATTTTTGGTGATTATGTTGTTATTGCAGCAGGTGCATGGAGCAATTATTTTATCAATAAATATTTTATTCCTGATCAAAAAATTGTCTATCCTGTCAAAGGGCATTGCTTGGCAGTTCAGTTGCCAAAACAAGTTATTACTCATAGTATTAATTACGGACATTTATACTTAGTTCCAGGAACTGATAATTCTGTGATCATAGGATCAACCATGGAAGATGTTGGTTTTGATAGAAGTATTGATGATGGAGCACTTCAGGAGTTGTATAAAAAAGCCTGTTTTGTCCTGCCTGTTTTGAAGCAAGGAAAGATCGTGTTTTCATGGATTGGCTTTAGGCCAGGTACAAAAGATGGACTCCCTATTTTAGGAACAACGCAGCTGCCTGGTTGTTTATTTGCAACAGGGCATTTTAGAAATGGGATTTTATTGTCACCAATAACTGCAAAGATAATAACTGATCTTATTGTTGACAATAAAGAGCATCCTTTATTAAAAGAGTTTAGTTTGGGAAGGTTTATGGTTTAAGATATAAATAACTAACATATCCCTGATTTGATTCAGTATGCTCATACTACCAGAGAACTTTGCAAAATTATGGTTACTGCCTATTTTGTGAGCATTTTCGAAAGACTTATCGGGCAATTTTCGAGGTTCCAGAGAGAAAATTGCTTTGTCAAACATATAGCTCAATGCGAACCGGCAGTAACCCGAGCTTTGCGAGTATTTTGCAAAGTTCTCAGCACAGAATATTTATAATTTCATATCATATTCCATTTTGAGGTGGCTGCATGGAGATTTTATTAAATGGAAAACTGTACTCATTAACATCTGAAAAAAAACTTGTTGATCTTTTTAAAAAACTTAATTTTTCCTCAGGCGCAGTTGCAGTGAATAACGCAATTATTCATAAAGAAGATTTTGAAAAAATTGTTCTTCATAATAATGACAAAGTTGATATTGTTGAAGTCGTAGGTGGTGGATAATGTTGAAAATTGGCAAGTATACTCTTGATTCAAGGTTGATTTTAGGAACTGGAAAATATCCTAATTATCAGATGATGCATGATGCTCTTGTTGCTAGTGGTACTAAGATGGTTACGGTTGCCTTGCGGAGAATTGATCTTCATGCTCAAGGCAATCAAAATATATTTAATTTTATTCCAAAAGAAATGAAATTATTACCTAACACCGCAGGCTGCTACAATGCAGAAGACGCCTTGCTTACTTCACATCTTGCTCGTGAAGCATTGCAAACAGATTTAATTAAATTAGAAGTTATTGGGAATGAAAAAACCTTATTTCCTGATACAGAACAATTATTGGCTGCTGCGAAAATACTTGTTGATGAAGGATTTACGGTGTTGCCGTATACTAATGATGATCCTATTGTTTGCGAGAAGCTTATTAAAGTTGGCTGCAGCGCAGTTATGCCGCTAGCTGCTCCAATCGGTTCTGGTTTAGGGATAACTAATCCCATCAATCTTAAAATTATTGTTGAACAATTTTCTGGCAGTGTTCCTATTATCATTGATGCTGGTGTTGGAACAGCGTCAGATGCAGCTATTGCATTGGAATTAGGATGCGATGGTTTGTTGATGAATACTGCCATTGCATCAGCTTCTGATCCTGTTAAAATGGCAACAGCTATGAAATATGCTGTTGAAGCGGGGAGATTAGCATTTGAAGCAGGAAGAATAGCGAAGAAATTGTATGCGACAGCGAGTTCGCCTGTTGATGGAGTTGTACATATTAAATGAAGAAGCAAATAGTATTTTTAGATGCTGATGGTGTACTCCTCGACAGTGTTGATGAAACTATTTTAAGCTGTTGGAATGGTTATAACAGGTTTAATGGATCTCAAAAAGCAATTCTTGATTTAGAAGATGTTCCTAGTAATATTGTTGATGGCATGAGATTATATAGACCATTAGCGTGCACTTTTTTAGATAATCTTAGAATACTTCATGCTATTGTTACTCAACAGGATTTGAGTTCGGCGGAAATAGATAGTTTAGAGGGGGTTGTTTCTTTAGAAGGAATAAATACTCAACAATTCAAAGATAATGTAGACAATTTTAGACGGGTAGAACTAGCTGCTAATAGAGATAAATATCTTAAAGTTATGCGAGTGTACGAAGAAGCTGCAGATCATTATGCACAATTAGTTTGTTCTTCTGATTATGAAGTGTATATTGCTACAAACAAGATGGCAGAACATGTTGCTACTGCTTTAAGGGCTTATTCTTATCCTGTTTCTCAAGACAAAATCATCAATGGAAGTCATTCTGGTTCAAAAACAGATCAAATTTGTGGTATTGTTTTGGAGGCAGGACTAGATTTTTCACAAGCCCATTTTGTTGATGATCATGTCCCAGCTTTAATTCGAGTTAAAAATGATCCACGATTAGGAGGAATATCTGTTTATGTAGCTGGTTGGGGATATGTCAATGATAACTCTTTAGCAACTGCAAAACGAGAAGATATTCCTGTACTTGCACAATCTGATGTAGCATCTCGTTTTCCTTTATGCTAATACTTTTCCTTGTTGTATCAGAGTTCTGATTTCACGTATCTCTTTTCCAATATCTTGTTTTGTTAAAATTCCCTGCAATATTGCCATGCTTGTTGTTCCTGTTGAAAGTATTTCAGATACTCTTTCTTTAGTGATGCCACCAATAGCAACAATAGGTATTTTCACGTTTGCTCTTATTTGTTTTAACAATGGAATACCAACAACAGGTTCTGGATTTTGATGGGTAACTGTTGCATAAATTGGACCAATACCAATGTAATCTGCACCTTGATGTTCTGCTTCAATTGCCTGTTTTAAATTATGCGTTGATCGTCCTATGATCATATCAGGAAACTGGATCCTTGCTTGTTTTATAGTTCCATCTTCCTGACCAAGATGCACGCCATCAGCATCAACTTTTACTGCGAGATCAAGGTAGTCATTAACTATGAATAAAGCATTTGCTTGTTTTGTTAATTTTCTTATCTCTTGTGCAGTTTCAATTAGTTGGGGATAGTCTCTTTCTTTTTCACGGTATTGTATAATTTTTACTCCTGCTTTCAACGCAATTTTTACAGATTGAATAACATCATAATAAGGACGATGGGTAATGAAATAAAGATCCATGTCGTTTAGAATATGTTTTTTGTTCATGTTTTATCTTCTTATTTTTCTGCTACTGCTTCTATAAATGATGATTTATATTTATGATAGGCTGAGCTTGTTTTTCTTATCTGTATATTTTTAAATTTCTTTAGTTTTTCTTTCATGTAATCTTTGCTAAAAAAATGTCTTATTTTACCATTATAATTGAACATATCTTGATCTAATTCTTCTCCTTTTCCATACAACACATCATCAGTGGATTTACATTTAATAAATAATATGCCTTCTTTTTTGAGAAGTTTGTATAAATTATTAAATACTTTTGTTGTTGTTGCATCGTCAAAATAATGTAAACTAAGATGTGCATAAATACAATCAAAACTGTTTTCAGGAAAAGACAATTTCTTAATATCTTGACAAAGAAAAGTGATGTTATGTTTTTTGTTTGCTTTTTCTTTTAGTTTTTTAATTGCTTGTTCTGAAAAATCAACTGCAGTAACATCAAGTCCTTGCCTTGAAAAATAAAGAGCATCTTGACCTAATCCACATCCAATATCAATCAGTGTTTTGCAATTTTTTACTTTAATAAGTTTATTGCAGCGTTTAGCAAATATGTTTACTGATTTTTTCTCAGGAATTTTCCATTTTTCTTCCCATTTTTGCAAAATACTATTTCTTTTCATCAAAATCAGCTTCAGCTAGTCTTTTTCGTTTTTCTTTTTCAGGAATATTAAGATAATTTTCTTTACTTATTACTTGTTTTTTTGTTTTATTCTCTAAATCTAATCTTGCTTTTTTTGCTACGCTTCCACCTTCTTTTGAAGTTTTTTTGTGCTGTATAAATGTCTTTGGGTTTTTAACTCTCTCAAGTTCTGCAGTTGATGCTTCTCCTAACATGGTAAATATTAACTCCAAATCATTCATGTGATCTCTTAAGTTTTCTTTCGTAAGCCCTTTTAATTTTTTGTATTCTAAAGGAGTCATGCCAAATGCAGCTTTCGATATCTCTGCTGTAAGTATTGAAAAGTCTTCTTTGTTTTCTATTCCTCGCGTTCTCCATTCATCAGTTAAGTCTTGTCTTATTGCTATACCTCTTAATCTTTTATCTATCCATGACTTAGAATAACCTTTTTGCTCATAAAGCTCTTTCATACGTTCTTGCGCTAATTCTGGATTTTCTATTTCCTGTACACGCTCATAGCCTACTTTTGCCAACCATAGTTTGAATGGTTCAGCTTTAGGTGAGGGAATTGATTGAATTAATCTAAAAATATTTTTAGTGTTAGCGCAGTCAGTATCATAATACTTTCCATCAGAAGCTTGTAATTTCAGTTGGTTACAATTTGTAACCACCTCACTTCCTTCTTGATTAAGTCTATGTTTTAATACCTTCCAATAGTTTCTTGGTTCACTACTTTCAGATAAAATACCAACTACATCAACGACTGAAAACCACCATTCATTATTATGCCATGTCCTTCTTATCTTTTTATCTTGAAAAACAATGAGATTATTGGTTTTTTCATCCATATCAAGGAGATGGATTCTCTTATTTATATACCCTACGTCACCATGTCCAGTGGAAAAGTGTCCACTGGCTTTAAAGTTGAGAATTCATCATTTATAACTCAATTCGAAAATTCACACTGGACATTCGGAAAGATTACGGTTTTGAATCTCGTTTTCAAAATACGACTAATAAATTAGAATAAAAATGAATCTAATGAGGCACTAAAAACAGCAGTAATGACTCCATAGGTACATTTTAGTTAGTAATGTGTATATGGAGAGTTAAGTTCAATAATGCTCGGAACCAGTTGAAGAAAGCAACACGTAACGTACTATTTTGTAATATACAGACAAATTGCATATAAATTTATAAGTTTAGGTGTTTTTAATACAAATTATGAATTGGCTAACTAGATATCATGGACATTGGCAGGATATTGATGAAAATTCATTTATCCAAAAGATAATAAAGAATGATATTGATAATGAATCTGTTTTTCATAGATATACTAAGATTGATTTAGATAGTTATCAACTGAAGTGCAAAATTAAGATAGAGGAGAGAGGAGTTGCCAATAACGGCGCTCCTTGGGGAGAAGCAAAAATATTGTATAGCGATGCTGATATAAATGAAGAATTCAGATTAGATTTCATGCATGTTGGCGAATTAAAGTCTTGTAGATTATCTTTTCTTGGATTTCAGCAACATTTTCCTTTAGATATTGCTAAAACCGAAGGGTTTGATGTAGAATTTACTTTAAGATCTGTAAAATCAGAGAAAGGTTCTTCTTCAACATCAAAAATGATGAAACTTTCTCTAAAAGTAGATGGTTTTGTTGTATTTAAAGAAATTCCTATTTTAAAAGAATTCAATGGTCATGTAGGATTTGGTACTTGTCTTGCTGATGTAAAATTTGGTGGTATTAATTTTGGTAAAATACCTTCAAGAAAGTGTTTTGTGATTATGCCATTCAATGATAGGAGAGATTATATGTATATTAATTCTATTGAAAAAGCACTTGTAGAGATAGGTGGTTTTGAAAAACCATTCAGACTAGATAAAAGTTATAGATTGGGTAAAATTCCAATTGAATTAATAGAAAGAATAGAAGAATCCGATTTTATTATTGCAGAAATAAGTGAAGATAATCTTAATGTGTATTATGAAATTGGGTATTCCTATGCGTTAAAAAAAGCAATACTCTTTATTTTGGAAGATGGAACTAAAAAAATAGAAACAGATATTCCATTTGATATTAGGATGGATAGAATTTTTAAATATAAATTGCCAATAAGACAAATTGAACTAGATAAAAGTATGAAAGAGTTAAAGGAGAATATTATTAAATTTATAGAAACAAATATTTTAAAATGAATACTGTTGCTTGATATACTGGTTCCTGCGCTTACTCTTCGGAATTTTTGCTTCGCAAAACTGTTTTGCAGGCTATCCCTCGTTCTCGAATGTTGAGGTGTTTTTGTTCACATCTTTAGCTTCGCTTACACATTCTCGAAGAACTGAACAGGGATTATATTCAATTACGTCGTTAATAGATTTCCATTATTTGCTCTATATATTTTTCTAACATTCGTAATCAAAATCACTAAACACAATATACGGAAGCGGCGTTTTAGCAATCTCTACTTTTAATGTTGAACCTTTTTTGAAAGGGAAATCTTCACTTAATGCATCGATGCTTATAATCCCATTACCCATTTTTGCCACAATCTCAACCTTGTCTTTTTTTGTTAATATTCCTTTCAGCAAATGGTGAGTGTGCAAGGTGCCTTGATAAGGTTCACGGACAACAAATTGATAGTTTTTACTTAATAAGAGCATTTTTTTACCGCCTGCAGAAGCTGCCCACGCATGGCTGCCAATAGCTGTAGCAAAAATAATGCCTGAAGAGCGCTGGAATTCGCCCTTGTTGTTAATGATCAAAGTATATCTTGTCATTTTATACGGTTTTTTATGGCCAATGAAAATTTCATTTAATGCCGGGCGCAGTATTTTACCATTCAATACTGGCTGCAATCTCGTGAGAAATACTATTTTATGTTTATCTTGTAACAGATCCATGAATTTCTGTTTGAAATCATATTTTGCTGTCTGCATTAAAAATCCTTCTTTCATATCAGGATTTGAGTTAACACCTAACATAGGTGTGTCTTTGACAAACTGCGATGTTAATAAGAACGTACCATCTCCGCCAATAATAATGATAAGGTCGTGATCCTTGAGAATATTTTTATAATCTTTGGTGCGTTCTATTTTAGTAAATTGAATATTATGCTGTTTTAATACTCTGCAGACTAGTTCAATGGTCTCCTTTTCTATGGGAAACTTTGGTTTCATGTATATGACGATGACTTTGTTGAGGTTCATATTTATTCTCTTTTTATTAGGGTATCAATCCCCATAAGCCTTTTTGTTTTGTAATTATAGATATTTTTTTAGTTATTTCTTCTTCAAATACTTTTTCTCCACATTTTTCACATACTTCTGCAGGGAATTCACCTAAATTTTCTCCTAAGAAAAAATAATCTATATTTTTATTTACAATTTTTCCTTTACATTCTTGGCAAGTTTTTCTTTCCATTATACTCACTAGGTTATTAATCTATGTATACTGTTTTAACTTTATAAAACTTTTGACGCCAGTGATGTCATAATAGGCAGTATGCTTTTTTCGTGTTGAGGCATCTTGTATTGTGCAAGTATCTTAAGTTTATCACTACATGGGTTTTGCTGATTTCCAGAGCATTTCACCGTATTGCTTTAAGCTTTTTACAATCTCAGGGTCATTAAAGAGGATTGCTGTTACTTGCCTTGGATCTTTCTTCCAAATCACCATAAATGCGCATTTGCCATAAATATCTACTTCCATTGCTGTTCCTTGGCCAGGCTTTAAACTGCATACCTGCCACCCTGTTGCTTTGCACATCGCAATGTTTTTCTTTGCACGTTGATCAATCATAATTCGTGCTTTAATGTTCTTCTTAATTCCTATGATGTTATGCTCTCTAAAATAATCAACGTAATTGTCTGCATCTTGCGATGTTCCGTAAGTAAGAATTTCATCTCCTGCTTTCATCAGTTCCAAACTTTCATCAAATATCTTCTTTACTTCATTCCAGCCGCGAAAAATCATTGACGATTGGTCTTTTAAGAAATTGAAATATTTCTTATAGGAATCAGCTAATGCTTTGTTTTCAATCAAAATAGTTGTCAGCGGCTCCCACACTTGAATAGCAACGTAATTGCCGAAGGTCATAGAAGGATTTGGGTTAAAATAATCATCTGGTAGGAAATGATATCTAATATGAGGGTGTTTGTAGAGGAATGAGGTGCTTCTTTTAACGAAAACGTTTTCTTTAATATTATTTTCATTGCATTTTCTAAAATATTGCTCCATCATTATTTTATCCATCTGCTCATATTTTTCTTCTTCAAAACCGAAACCATACATGTCTTTTCTAACGGCAATAATTTTGTTTAAGACTGTGTTAAAACCCTGCTTTCCTTTGTAGACCTCTACTTTGATCTCATCTTTCGGCAATTTTGCAAGACTTTCAAGCTCAGGCATGATTGTTTTTAATTTGTCTTCTTTTTCTTTGAGCAGTTGTTTTAATCGTTCAGGAGGACTTGCCTTGTAATAATTTACTCCACCTTGGACTACATAACTGACTAACCCTTTTTGCATCAGTTTTTCTAAGAAATCGTAGACTGTTGTCCTATGAAGGCCGGAGTCTTCCTTGATTTTGGCGACGGTAGAAAATCCTCGCTTTAATAAACTAAGGTAGGTTTTAATTTCACCTTCTGATAAACCAAGCTCCTGCAGCACTAATTCTTTATTCATCTTTTCATAAGAAGATCAAGGATATTTAAATATTATGGTATAGTTGTCGTTTTTTCGACAACTTATATTTAAATAACAGTTGGTGTTATCACTTGCATAAGGTGTTACGTTATTATGGGGGATTAACATGGATGAAGTTACGAAAGCAAAAGTTAATGACGGTTTTATTCAACAATTACGAAGGTTAGGTTTAGCACATGAATTAGGATGGGATCGAGGTGAGTTTTATTCACCTTCTGAATTAGAAGCAATGACAAGAAAATATTCTGATCCGCGTGTTTTGTACGGTCTTTTGGATTTACTTCAACAACATGGTAATCCTTATAGTATGCATGAAGTGTTACATTGTTTTGATGTTGGAAAAAGTGCTGCTGAATTGGCAGAAAAATTACAGGAGTTTAATACACCTATAAGACAAGCAAATAACTATTTTCCTTTGGATCCAGAAGATGCATTTCTCGCTGGAGTTTTTCATGATATAGCTTTAGCGTTTAAGCCAACTGTTTTTGAAGATCAAGCTCTGAGAGTTGGATTGGCTGAGCTTGTTAAATCTGAAGCGCAAAAAACAGCATTTTTAGATGGAGTTCTTTATAATAAAGGAGCTGTTGAAGACGATGTTTTCGGCAGAGCGCTTTTAGGAAAAGTTGGATTAAGTGATAGAAGAGATTTAGGTATTGCTGTTGTTTCAGCATTACCACTTGAAGAACAACGACAATTAGCAGTTTCCGCAGTTTCAATACCAATGTTGCATAAAGTTCTTGATGGTTTATGGTATCATGATGGCAATAATCCTGTGAGAGGGTTTGCAGAAGCTTGTATGTTAGTTGGCGATAGATTACCACTTTATGATGCTGGTAAAATAAATGCTCAAGTTGTTGCACAAGGTGTTAAAAAATTATTAACGTATACTGAACCAGAAGAAGGTTGGAAGCAACGAGGAGCTAAAACTGATATTCTTTATATGGAAAAAATGGTTGAGAAAAAAGCTCCAGGTTTTATAGCTTCTGTTAAAGGAACGCCTGTGTATGATTTTATGGTTGAAGATTTAGCATGCAGGCAACGAGGAGAACGAAGTTTACAGAGTCCAAGCTTTATGATACCGTTTGTTAATTTTCCTAATGTTTTAGGATTAGTAGAACAAAGACAAGAACTAAAACAAAGATTATCTTCAAAACTTGATGAACTTTATCAAAGACATCAATCGTTGAGAGACGCGATCAATCAGGGAGATTATCATAATGAAACAAATAGGTTTAGGGTTAGGTGTTAGTAAAGGCAGGGTTCAAGGTAGAGCCTGCGTTATTCAGCAACCTTCTGATTTTTCAAAATTTGTCGAAGGGATGATTTTAGTTACGCATCTTACTGATCCAACCATGGTTCCTTTAATGAACAAAGCTGCTGGTATTGTCTGCAATATTGGCGGACTAACATCACATCCTTCAATTGTTAGTCGTGAAATGGGGATACCATGTATTGTTTCAGCAAAATGTGTTGAGACTGGCAAACAAGTAACAGAGATTATCCAACACAATGATCTTATCCAGATTTGTGGAGAAAAAGGAGAAATACATTTGTTAGAACGTTGATTATTATTTATTTTATTATGGTGGTTGCTATGAACATACTTACTGGTCTTTGTGTTTGCCCTGGTCTTGTTAAAGGCAGGATTAAATTTTATCGAGAAGGAGTAACTTATACTAAGGATGATATTGTTGTTCTAAACCAATGGTTAACTCAAGGTGTTTTTCTATTGCGCAACGCCGGTGGTTTGCTTTCTACACATGGCGGCTTAACTTGTCATGCTTCTATTTTATCACGTGAGTTTAATATTCCTTGTTTAGTTAGTGTTCATGGTTTAGATGATGTGCCTGAAAGTCAACTTGTTGAACTTGATGCAGCCAATGAAGAGGTTAGATCGTTATGAAGGCATTTTATGATGTTATTGCTATTCCTCGAAAAGAGGTTGATGAATCTATTATCACTATTACTTATACTCAAGCGCGTCCAGCTTCAAAAAGCAATGAAGTTTATCATCTTACTATTGATCATGTTAATTATATTTGCGAACGTCCAAAATATTTCTTTCCTCGATTGAATCTTGATATTTACACGCGATGTTTTAAACAAGAATCTTTATTGATTTATGGCAAAGAACTTCCTTTTTTCTTTGATCAGAAAGGAAGGTATTGGATGCATGAAGATCTTAGCAGTCAAAAATTGATGGATTTTTTCATAACACATCCTGAAAAATATCTTGTTTTGGCGTCTCATAAAGCGCAAACGATGAAAGCATTGATTTGCTTGCTTAAACAGCTTGAAGCAACAGCTTACTCTGAAGACCAAATTCAAATAGAACAAAATTTTGAAACTATTATTAATATTTTTATTGATTTTTATCAGTATCATTTTTTCACAAATCATTGGCAAATACGTATTTTTGTGAATTTTTACAAGCAGAAATTACTAAGGAAGCCATTAAGCACAATGCGTTAGGTGAAGCAGGGATTTTAGATAGGAGTATTACTTATTCTAAAATTAAACCAATTATTTTTTATCGGGAACCAAAGTTATTTTTCAGTTCTCCTCTGGATAATGAAGTTCTTGAGAAATTATATGGTTCATCGCTTTATCAGCAAAGACCTGAATTGCTTAATGAATTTCTTGGTTTGCGATTGATTGTTCCCATCAGCATCCAATTAAGCGAGGAAGCGCAATATTTTGAAAATAAAATGTGCTGCCCGTTGATGACTATTGTCTTGGATAGTGTCGGTAGCTTGTTTTTAAAACATAATTATATTGCTGATAAAAAGGTAATTGAACAGTTAACTATTGAAAGTATTCATCAGATATTTCAAAAAATTCATTTAGGGCAATTTATTCAATCACTCTATGTTTCCTTCGGTAAAAATATGGATATTGGCACGTTGCAGCCATTTGATTGGTATCAGTTTCATCCTTTATGCGCAAAGGAATGGACAGGGTTGTTATTGGAGTTGATTAGCAATCTTGAAAAAAACAATATTAGTAAGGAACAAATAGCTGACGCTGTTGATTTTCTTGGCTGCAATCGTGTTCATTTAGGTTTTGAGTTATTAGATCTAAAGTTGGCTGCTTTGTCGGATCATGATACCAGAAAAATATTGGATTTCAGATGGCATATTTGCAAACAAAAAGCAAAAGAGGATATTTTTGGGTTCAAATCCAATATAGTTAGAGCAAAAACTGAGGTTACTTCTCTATTGTCATCGTTGTCATTAACTAAGGGAATTCCTCAAGATGCAAAATTATTAGGAAAACTCTATAACGCGCTTTATAATTATGGACCAGCCATGACTATGGATTATTATTTAGATTTTGTTACAGAAAATGAAGGACTTTATGATGTTTCAGAACAGTTCGGAGATGGCCGTATTCTTGTTATTAAGAAATTCTGGAATCTGAAACCAATAGAACTATTTCCTCATACTGAAAAATATCCTTATCATAACATAACTATGTATTGTGTTTACAAAGACGTCAAATATACTAATGATTTAATTTCATGTCACAGTCATTATGAAGGTGATGTTACCAACGGATTAGCTTATTATGCTGTTGAAGCTGATGGCAAATTTCTCACAGTTGATGAAATTCAATCTGCTTGTTCTGTTTATGCTGATGCAGCTGTTGAGTCATGGCAGTATTTGAAATCACTTGATTTTGAAACGTTGAAGCAAAAAGCTCTTGAGATCAGATGCTATGGCCATAAAAAACTATTTGAACTTGCAGGGATGGATTGGAAACCTTCTGATGTCTTAAAAAATTCAGTTAAAGAAAAGGCTTTGAAAGACAATAGTTTTTGGCATATACCCATTGACGAGCAAAAGAAAAAAGAATATTTGCTGGAATTGTATAATCCGTTTAATCAGTTTAAACCTTGGATGTGATATTAATGGATGTTGTTAAAGATGAGGGTCATTATTCTGTAATTGGTTCAGTACAATTACCCTTGAAGTTACTAAATGGAACTATCGTTCATTTCATGCATTATGGTTTTCGTTTTAACGACCAACATTATGGTGTATTACTTTATGGCGATAGTAATTCTTTTAGTTCATCCGATATTCTTGTCAGAATTTCATCAAATTGCCAGTGGTCGTTTTACTTCGATAATCAATATTGTGATTGCCGTTGGCAACTTGAAATGGCTAAATTGAAAATTGTTCAAGAAGGAAAAGGCATTATTATTTTTTGTCATGACCATCATGGAAAAGGAGTAGGGATAGAAAATCATTGGAAAGTTTATACTGAAGGGCAAAAAAGAGGGTGTGAGCTTGTTGTTGACGCCTATACTTCATTAGGTTTTAAAGAAGATTATCGTGATTATACTGATGTTATTTCTATTTTGCATCATTATAACATTAAAAATATACGATTATTGAGTAATAGTCCTCAACGAAAGAAATTTTTTGAAGAACATGGTTTTATTGTTATCTTAGAAAATATAGAAGAGCCGATACATGATAACCTCAAAGAAGAATATTCAGCTAAAAAACATAAGTTAGGGCATTTGCTGTTATTTTCTGATGAAAAACTAATCTGAATTTCTATTCAATCAGTATAGCTGGCTTTTCAGGCAAGGCATTTAATGCTTTGATATGCTCTGATTTCTCTGCAAGCATGAATTCAAATGCACATCCAAATTCCTTTTCAAAGAATTCTTTATTTTTCTTCAATAGTTTTAATTCATCTTCTGGTTTTTCCATGAAAAAGCTTATTTTTCCACTCATAACGAGTTTTGGGACTAATTTTTTTATTTGATCATGATATTTTTTAAGTTCAGGCAAAGCAAGAACTTCTTTGAGAACTTCTCCTGGATTTCGTGTTTTTTTGATTATCACGTTTAGGTAATCAAATAATATATATTTCCAAGGATCAGCTACAAATAAGGTTATTTTCTTTGGTTTTTCTATTCTTGCAATTTTCATTACTGAAGCAATATCATCAATAACTTTCTCTACAGCTTCTTCATAATTATCAAGTTTTTTATCAATTTTTGTTCTATCAACTTTTGGCCATAGGGTTAAACTGATATATTCTTTTTTGCCAAGTTTTTCCCATGTTTCTTCACAAATAAAAGGGGTGAATGGAGCTAACATAAGCAACTGTGATTCTATAATCTTATTCAACAATTCTTTATTCGGATGATTATTTGTTCGTCTTAAATACCATCGTAGCTTTTTTTGCAGGTCAAAAAAACATCGTTGTGTTGCAGTTCTAAATAATGTTTCTTCCATTGCTTTTGCTGTATCATCAATAATTTCATTCAACTGCGATTCCATCCAGGTATCAGCATCATTAAATTCCTTTCGCCCTTTGTTGTAATTAGTTATGCAAAAATTATGAAATTGTTCTAGTTTTCCAATAATACTCCGTGCAAAATTACTGTCCCAATTAGGATCATCTAATGATTCACCACCAGATAAAATAGTGAATCTTGCACTGTCAACACTGAACTTTTCTGGCATGTCTCTCAAGGCAATAATATTGCCTTTTGATTTTGACATTTTTTCTCCGTCAACAGTAACCCAGCCATTGCAGCCAAAACCCTTCGGCCAGTATTGTTCTGGGAATATAGCAGTGTGATTAAACACGCAGAATGCCAGATGATTTTGAATTAAATCTTTCCCTGAATTCCTGAAGTCAAAAGGATACCAATAATTGAATTCATCCCTCATTTCATCCCATGCAAATGATTTAGATTTGCCTTCTCCAAGAAAAACATAATCAAATAACTCATCATTCACTTCTTCAATGGGCATCTTTTCTAAATGATAAACAATGGTATAATACGCCATGTAAATGGTTGAATCTGATAATGATTCAATGAGCCATTTATCATCCCAAGGCAATCTTGTTCCTAAACCATGCTCTCGTGTACATGCCCAATTTTTGAGCCAATCAATAACATAGTCAAACTGCGGACGGACTTTTTCTGGATACAATTTCATTTTCTTGAATGCCTTGTGGACTTGTCTCTTCCACTTTTCATTGCCGTAGGCGATAAACCATTGATCGTCAACTATTTTGACCACGCATTCGTGCAAAGTTCTTGAGATGACTTTGTTGCTAAGTTGGTAATACGTATGCGCCCATCCTTTTTTTATGATTTCTTCCTGTATTTCTGCTTTATGATCTTCAACTTTTAATCCAACATAGCTTTTGGAGAAATATTTTTTAGTATATTTTTTGCCGAGCTTTGCTGTGTAAAAGCTGAGTTTGTACATTTCCTTTTTTATATTTTCAAGTTTATCTCTTTGTTGCTGTGAAGTTACGTTGTATTTTTTCAAGAAATAATCTGCTGGATTTCCGCCAATTCCAGGTGTTTCGACACATTCAATGACTTTAATCTCTTTTACTTGTCCATAGTTTAATCCGTATTTTTTACAAAGTTCTTCGTTCTTTTGCAAATCATACAATGCAATTAAATCATCAGCAGAATCAGAAGGAACTGAATGCACTAAACCAGTACCAAAATCTTGATTGAGAAACGCCGCTGGTAGGATAGGAACTTTATATCCTCCAAATTCTTCTGTTTCTTTACCTATTAAATCTTTACCATTAATTTCTCCTATTTTTTTAACTTTCCAACCCTGTTGTTCTAATCTGTGCAAAGCTGCTTTTCCTAGTATCCATTGTACATCTTTTTCATTTATTGTTACTTGAATAAGCTGATAAATTACATTTGGATTAACATATAAATTAGTAATACCAAGAATAGTATCTGGCCGTAATGTTGCAGAGATAATAAACTTGTTATCTTCAAGTTTATGTTTCACTAGGAGAAATTCTTGAGGTGTTTCTCCCTCTCCTTCACATCTATCATGATCACCAACAGGACAATTATCTATGGGATCCCACACAACAGGGAATGGCTCTTTAACAACATAGCCTTTTTCCAATAGTTTCAAGAATTGCCATCTAATGAATTTATCATAATGTGGATTTAATGAGGTTGTATGAAATGTTCTTCGCCAGTCTATGGAAAATCCCATGTTTTTGAAGTCTTTAACAAATTCAGGCTCAAAAAATTCTACCCAGTATTCAGATTTTTCAAATTTTGAAAAATCTCTTTCCTGAATACCAACATCTTTTAATAATTGTAATTGCTTTGGTTCTTTTTCTCTGACACGTTGAGCAGCGCTGACAATAGGACTTCCAGTTGCATGAAATCCTTGTGGAAATAATACGTTAAATCCCTGATGACGTTTATACCGTGCAAAAGCTTCTGTCCGCATATAAGTGTAAAGATGCCCTATATGAGGATAAGAATTAACATAAGGATAGGGAGCATTAACAAAGAACTTTTTTCTTTTATCAGGGTCTGCTTCAAAGATCTTAGCTTCTTCCCATTTTTTAATCCACTTTTTTTCTAGTTCCCTGGTATTCAAAGCCATTGTTTTGTGTAGAAATATATGGTTTATAAAGTTTATTAGACAACGGGCTTCATCTTGCTTTACGCAAGTCTTATAATCCCGATCTTTAGTCGGGATTATATTTAGCTCCTTCGGAGCGTGACCGATTATGCGATTGAAATAAGCGAAGTTTCGAAGGCGCTAACCTGGCGGCAGCCATTTTTTGGATGAAGCCTAGACAACTAAGTATAGAAATATAAAAGAATCTATATATCTTGATCGTAGGTAATTATTCTACTACTATTTTACCCGATGCTTTCTTTGCATTTGTTGCCGGCCAATAGCCACTATAGCTGAATGTTTTTTCAGCGGTAAACTCTACTGTTTTTGTTTTGATCTTGTCTGATTTTTTGTATTTTAGGTTGAAATACTCGCTTTTAATATCTAAACCACCAAAATAAATATGATCATCATTAAAATTAAAATTAATTTTAACTTTGCTGCCTTTTTTTACGGTAATACTATCTGGATTGAATTGTTTTTCATCTGCACTGATGACAAACTCTTTGTTTGTTGATTCATTTACCATTGTTTTTTCGCTGTTTTGTTTTTTAATGGTAACTACCAGTGGAGTTTGTTTAGGTTTTTGTATTATTGGTTCAGATTGTTTTATTTCTGTTATTATTTCGCTGTTACTAGTATTTTCTACTGTTTTTGTTTCAATTTTTTCTATTGGCTGTTCAATAGTTGGTATTGGTGTTACAGCTTCACTTAGTGGAACTTGTTTTTGGCTGCAACTTATTAAAAAAATAAATGGAATACATACTATCACAATAATGATTATTTGTTGCAATCTTTTATTTGTTTTCATAGTATCATCCTCATATAGTGTATATTTCAATCATGCACTTGAATATCATGTGGTTTTGATTCACGCATGCCTGCTGATGTGATTTTAACAAATTCTGCTTTTTCTTGGAGTTCTTTAATTGTTTTTGCACCGACATAACTCATCCCTGAACGTAAGCCACCCATCAATTGGTTTAATATATCATCAACATCTCCTTTGAACAAAACAACTGCTTCAACACCTTCAGCGACAATCTCCTTTGCCGTTCTTTTTGCCAGATTAAACCCAGATTCCTTTGTTTGCCGAGCTAACGTAGCATCAACTGATGCCATGCCCCTGTATAATTTAATCCTTTGGCCGTTTCTTAATAAAATTTCACCAGGACTTTGCGAAGTTCCCGCTAACATGCTCCCTATCATGACTGTTTCAGCGCCAGCGCCAATTGCTTTGACCATATCACCGGATTGTTTAATCCCGCCATCTGCTATGATAGGAACGCCATATTTTTTCGCGATTTCTCCACACTCGAGAACAGCGGTTAATTGTGGTACACCACAGCCAGTAACTAGCCTTGTGGTACATGCAGCTCCTGGACCAACACCAACCTTTACACAGTCAACGCCTGCTGCTATCAAATCTTCTGCACCTTGAGCTGATGCAACATTTCCAGCAACTATTTGAATATCGCCAAAGTTTTTCCTTAATTCTTGAATAACTGAGATTACATTATCTGAATGACCATGAGCAATGTCTATGACCATCACATCGCAATTTGCTTCTAATAATGCTTCTGTTCTTTCTTTGTAATCTCCTCGTACACCAATTGCAGCTCCTACTAAAAGCCTTCCTTTATCATCTTTTGCAGATTCAGGATATTTAATTCTCTTGACCAAGTCTTTGCTAGTGACTAATCCTTTTAATTTGCCCTCACTATCAACCAACGGCAATTTTTCTATACGATGTTTATACATAATTTGCTGCGCTTCTTCTAGGCTAATGCCTTCTCTTGCTGTTACTAAATCATCTTTTCTTGTCATAACTTCATATACTTTTACCTGCGGATAATCTTGGAAAATCATATCTCGCGCTGAAACAATCCCTTGAACCTTCTGCTGTTCATCTACAACAACAACACCTTTGCCAACCTCTCCTTGGACTAAGGTATAAACTTCTTGCAATGTCTTGTCTGCGGTAATAGTGTATGGCTTTTCTATGATAAATCCCATCGAGCGTTTTACTATTTCAACTTCTTTTACTTGCTGTTCTTTGGTAAGAAAACGATGAATAATGCCAATGCCTCCTTTTCTTGCCATGGCAATAGCCATTTTAGCTTCAGTCACTTTATCCATATTTGCGCTGACAATCGGCATGTTTAATTTAATTTTTTTAGTAAGAAATGACGATGTGTCTACATCTCCGCGAGAGTATATAGTGGAGAATTTCGGCTTAATCAAAACATCGTCATAGGAAAGCGCTTCTGAAATTTGGTTCATAATAAGTTTCCTCTTTATTAATTTATCAATATAAGGAAAGAATCAGACTTTCCAGAATATAGTGCGATAGATAATATAAAAAGTTTATTATGATGGAGAATATATAAGTTTAAGAGAATATAATAAATTAAAACTTCTTAAATTGCCCCGTAGTATCGATTAAATCAATATGACCAAGGAACAATGCTCTGCAGCAATATCTTTTTAACCCTAATGAATCTAATATCTTTTTTCGGTCTTCACCTGATTCAGTGCGTTCAGTGTATTCTTCCCATAAATGTGCAACAGGTTTGCCGCAACTCAAACAACGTATAGGTATGATCATGTTTTTTCCTCTGTATTTGTTTATCGATAGCTTTTCTGTCTCTTTGCTCGAGCTTTAGAATCGTTAGGTTTGCAAGCTTCTTTTCTTCGTATATCTGCCACAAGCAAATGCCGATCATAATCCAAAAATGTTTGTTTTAAAGCACTGCTTTTTGTATATTCAACTAATGCCCGCGCAATAGCAAGACGGCTAGCTTCAGCTTGCGCCATTACGCCGCCTCCCTGCACTCTGACGTGAATATCAAGATTTTCACCTAATTTTTCTGCTAAGACTAATGGCTCGGTGATTTTCATTCTGATTAAACTTGTTCCATAATGATCAAGCTGTAAATTGTTTACTTTTATGCGGCATTTTCCTTCACATAAGGTTGCACGTGCAATAGCGCGTTTTCTTTTTCCCGATGTATGAACTGATTTACTCATAGTTTAGCACCCATTAATGAGCATACTTCTTTTATTCGCATCATTCCCATCGTTTTTAATCGATTGATATGCGCTTCTTTTATAGTTTCAATTTCCATGGTTCTAAATTCTTCAGGTATACCCATATAACACATAACACGCTTAAAAGCTTCTCTTCCTTTTGCTCTTTTCCATGGCAGCATACCCCTAATAATCCTTCGTACCATTCGTTCAGGCTGCCGCGGAAAAAAAGGACCTTTTGTATGCACTCCGCGCGCAAATTTTTTTTTGTAATGTGCAATAATATCAGCTTTTTTCCCGCTAATAACTGCTAGTTCACAGTTGACTACAATTACCTCTTCCCCGAGCAGTGCTCTTTTGGCAATCTTTGTTGCCATTCTTCCTAAAATTAAATCCTGAGCGTCTATAACCGTTTTCATTATCCTAGTATCCTCACATTACTTCCTTTCGGATTTTTTTGCAATAATTCTTCAATGGAATAGACCGTGCATTTAGTTTTTAACAGCTTTTCTTTAGCAGCTGCTGAATATTTGAATGCAGCAATGGTTACAGGATGCTGCAGCTCGCCTGCGCCAAGCACTTTTCCAGGAACTATCACTGTTTCATTATTTTTTGTGTGTTTGTCTAGATGACCAAGATTAACTTCTCGTTGTTTACTAGTTGAGCTTTCTAACTCATGAGCTATTCGCTTCCAGATATTTACTTTCTGCATGTTTGAAAGCTTTTTCAATTCTGGAATTAATTTCTGTAAATAAGGATTTGTTTTCATTTTTCCAGTCCCTTAATCGTATTGTTTAATTCATCTACCATTTGGTTATACGATTCAACAGCAGCAGTTAAGATCTCTTTGCAAGGTAACTGCCCAAATGATTCAATATGAAAGAGAAAGTTGTCTTTGTTGTATTCAATAGCAACGACATCATCACAAACCCCAACACATGCATCAACAACATTATTTTCAATTATTAATTGCTTATCTAGTTTTCCAGATTTATCAAATGCCTGAGGAGGATATTTATTTTTGAATTCATCAAAATGCTTGCTTCCATTATTGACTTTGATTAATGGTTCGAAAGTATACCATGCTATTCCTGGAGACCATTTAATATGATCTTTGCCATAACCTAAAACTGCGGTAGCTTCTAATTCTAGTTCCTGACCATCAAGCAACTTTGCTAGTACCATTTTTGGATACACAGGAACTATTTTAGGATCTTTTGATTTAAGGTCTGAAGCATACACAAGGCAAGGTCCTTTTGTTTTTAAGGTTAATTTAACATGGCATTGTGCTTTTTCTAGATCTTCAGGCGATTTTGGAACTTCATATGATCCCAAATCTGTCTTTAAAGGAACTAATCCTAAACGATGGCCTATCACTTCATCATACAACGATGAACTATTTTTTCTCAATTCAACTTCATGGATTGCCATCGTCGGAACATTATTAATAATAAGCCTTCGGATAGTATTAACATAATTCGGTGTTGTACCTTTTATGACAAAGGACACTTGAGTTTTATCTTTTGCATAATTTACGTCAGTAATTTCCATGCTCATACCCTTCTTCCTCGTTTTCCGCCTTTTTTTCTGCATCCATCATGCGGCAAAGGAGTTACATCTTCAATAATACCTATTTTCAAACCCATACGTGATAATGCTCTAATTGCAGCCTGCGCTCCAGGCCCAGGATTATTAGGGCCGTTATGACCCCCCGGTGCTTTAATTTTAACATGAATAGCATTGACGCCTTTTTCCATAGCTTTTTCTGCTACTCTTTTAGCAGCAATCATTGCAGCAGTAGGAGATGACTCCATACGATGTGATTTTACAACTTGACCGCCGCTGCTTAACGCCAATGATTCTGTGCCAGTAATATCAGTAACATGAATAATAGTATTATTATACGATGAATAAACATGTGCAATTCCCCAACATAATTGCCTTCGAGGTCTCATGTTGTCTCTATCTCCTCGCTGTTCTCTGTTGTCAGCTTGTTCAGGAGTTCTTTCTTGCCTATGTTCTGGTTTCATGGTTGTTTACCTTTACTTCTGTTTTTTCAACGGGAGCTTTGGAGATTGGTGTTCTTTCAGGATGCTCCTCGCTTTGCAATGTTGATGTTTCTGAAAATATAATTCCCTGTTCCTGGTCGAGAGGAACAAGATAACTAGGAGAAGTAATCTTCTTTCCGCTTACTTTTACATGCCTATGCGTGATAAATTGCCTGGCTTGTTTTATTGAACGCGCCATATTTTTTTTGAACACTAATGTTTGTAATCTTCTCTCGAGAATATTCTTCAAAGTGAGTCCAAGAACATCATCAATTTTAGCAGTACTCTGCAGCAATCCAAGTCGGACTAATTTTTCAATAAGCTGTTTTTCTTCTTTAGTTGCTTGTTCACCGGTCCTTGCGATAACTCTCTTGGCTTTAGCAGCAATTTGTTTAACAAGGGTTCCCATTTTCCAAAGCTCTTGTTTATTTTTTAAGCCATAAGCTATGACTAATTCCTTCTCATCAATAATTCTTTGTTTTTGCCATGGATGAGAAGGGCCTTGGTACTTTTTCCTTGGTTTTTTAGGATCTCCCATTGTTTAGTCCTTGCCTTTCTTTTTACCTTCTTCAGCTGCAGGCGCTTTTACTGCTTTCTTTATAACTCCCTGTACTTTACCTTTGTTCTTTCTGAAGTTTGATTTGGTGCGTTGACCTCGCACTGGTAAGCCGGCAGCGTGTCGCGCTCCACGGTATGATCTTATCTTTTGCAATCGTCGCTTATCATTTTCCTGAACAAACTTTAAATCGCCTGTTACTAAATGCCTATCATAGCCTTCTTCATAATCATGCCTTCGATTAACCATCCATAAAGGAATTTCAAATTGAAACGGCGTCTTAAGTACTTGCTCAAGCTTCGCAATTTGTTGATCAGAAAGATTTCCTGCTTTAGCAGCTTTGTCAATATTAGTTACTTTACAGATAGCATGAGCATACATAAATCCAATACCGCGGATTTTTTGCAGTGCCATGTAAATGGATTTCTTACCATCTAAATCTGTATTAACAATTCTTATGATGTGTTTGAAGGTATCTGCCATATATATCAGTTTATATTAGTTTTAGAGTTAGGCTTTTATCCCAAGAACGAAAGTGTAGGTTACACCCTTGCGCCTTGTACTGGACTTGTGGATCATTCTTAATAATCCTGCCATTGACTCGGGTAGTATCTTGGATTAAGTGATTGTTTATAAAGGTTTTGGGTCGAATTTATTGTAGAGAATCAGTAAGCTGGTCTTTTTGTTAGAGATGGTTTACCATCATTTGATATCATGCTCGAATTACTTAACTCAATTGCATATCCTATGTCATTTGTTACGTAATTTGGTATTTCGTGTCCTTGACGTCTTGCTTGAGCTTTTAATTCAGATTCTATCTTTTTTAGATCTATGGGCTTATCAGTACTCGCATCATAAACTACTTTCCAATCTATTTTAGTTTTTACATTATTACTTAATTCCCAACCACTTGAGAAATCATCTATAGGACCATATCTTTCTATTTCAACTCTGACATAGCGTGGCCCATCAGGAGTAGACTTAGCTATTCTTTTTGCTCTAACTATATGAGCATATTGATGCGGAGGCATACTCGGTTCGATTATATTCATTGCAAAACCAAATCCTGTTTCATAACCGACGTCATTCACTAGAGGATCTGCTGTTTCAATTCCAGGTGTAAGAAGTTGAGTAGTAATTTCTTTACATAATCCTTTTTTAATCAGTTCTTGTTTTATATCAGCAACAGAAACATATCTTTCATTATAACCTGTAATCATTCTATTAATTATTCTTCGTATTTTTCTTGATTTTCCCATCTTAAATGTTAATGGTTCAACAAACCACGTAATATCAGGTTTTGCTCCTGTTAATAGTTCTCTTCCAATAACACCTAATGCATAAATGTCTGCCCTCTCATCGGCAGGAACACCTTTTCCTAATTCTGGTGCTAAATATCCTAGTGTTCCAGCATCTCGTGAAAATTGTGTAAAGGTACTTTCTCGCATACTTGCTACGCCAAAATCAATCAAGCAAATACTTCCAGCATCTCTTATGACAATGTTTTCAGGTTTAAGATCACGATGAATAACAGGGTTCCGATCTTCATGGTATTTTTCTGGATGATGTAAATAATCTAATACCGTAGCAACATCATACATTATTTTTGCAGTTTCGGATTCAGATAATTGCACTTTTTCTGTTAGATATTCTCGTAATGTCTTTCCTTTTACTTTTGGTCGTGTGACTAAGATATATCTTTCAGAAATATCTTCTTCCAGACCATTTGCAATTCCAGGATGATTTAATCTTTTTAAAACTGCAACTTCTCTTGTTATTCTTCCATGAATTGCATCTAATCCTTGCCTTGCAGCTTCAATTTCATCTTTTAAAGTAAGTTTACCAATATATTCATTTCCTGCAGCATCTTTGAAAAGTAGACTATGGCCTTGCCCACCTTGAGAAACATAATCAACATATTCAAGGGCAGTACCGTCTTGCCTCCTAAGTTGATGGAACTCCCTGTCTACAATCTCTTTCAGATTAACCATGATATTAAGAAATTGACTTTACTTTATAAATATTCACTTTGAAGTAGTAAAATTTCTTTGTTATGTGCAAACTACCTGAGAATCTTTAATCATTGGATTACTGGCTTCTCTAACAAAGTTATGTCCTATTTCTACAGTTCTATTTCTTATGGTACAAGTAAATTTAAGCTGAATAGTAATTACTTTTTCCTCTACCTGAGTAGAAAATTCAAAATTTCTTAGCTGGTTTAAAACCATTTTGATCTCCCATAGTTCTAAATTGAAGTATATTTTCAGGTATCCCAAATTTCTTCGATAAAAGAATAAAGGAGCGATAGGGGAGAGTCGAACTCCCGCCCAGGGATCCACAGTCCCCGATCATAGCCGTTAGACCACTACCGCCATCTTAGTTTATGAAGAAAGTTCTAGTACTTTTAAAGTTAACTATAAATATTACCACCATTCTAGCCTTATCATGTTATTAGTTGATGTACATGCACATTTAGATCATCCGTTTTTTGAGAAAGATTTAGATGAAGTTATAGACCGCGCTAAAAAAATTGGTGTTAAAGCTATTATTACTAATGGTGTTAATCCTGATTCTAATAAACGTGTTCTTGAGCTTGCAAAAAAGTATGATATTGTCAAAGCTGCTTTAGGAATGTATCCTATTGATGCTCTGCAAAAAGAAGCAGAAACTGGCGAAGCTCCTTGGCTGCAAAAACCATTTACTGTTGGAGATTGTTTAGCTGAAATTAAAAAACATAAAAACGATATTGTGGCTATCGGCGAAGTTGGCATGGATTTTGCCATGGCAGAAGATCGTGAAACACAACGAGAGCATTTTCAGCAAGTTATTGATCTTAGCATCAGCATTAATAAGCCCTTAATTGTGCATTCTCGAAAAGCAGAGGCTGAAGTTATTGAAATGCTTAGTAAAAGCAAAGCAAAGGTATTAATGCATTGTTTTTCTGGGAGTAAAAAATTATTGTTAGAAGGCTTAAAGCATGGATTTTATTTTTCTATTCCTGTCAATATTGTGAGAAGTGGTCAGTTTCAGCAATGGGTGAAAGAAGCTCCTTTGTCAAAACTATTAACTGAAACAGATGCGCCCTATTTAGGCATGAATCGTGATGATAGAAATGAATCATGCAATGTTATGCATACCATTAACAAAATTGCTGAAATTAAAAAGATGGATCCAAAAGAAGTAGCGAATGTTATTTACAGCAATTATCAGAAGTTGTTTGGATAAGTTATTTGCAACAAATTTTATAAACAATATAACATCTCTTCTACAAAATGGCATCAATTGTATTTCAAGAATTTCATTTGGATTTAGATCGAATCTTAGATCAACCATTGCGCACTGAGCCTCATGCTGGAACTAGATTGTTAGATCACCTTGCAGAGAGGGGATATGCTGTATTAGAACCAGGTGACACATACCGTGGTTTGCCCGTTTCAATATTATTGGGAGGCGTATTTGGATCTAAAGATTTTAAAGGAGATTTTTATGCTGCTGTTCAAAGATTAGGAATACCTTATTATGTTTCTGGACCTTATTACATTCCTCATTTGCCAGAATCTGTTGTTCCTGTGGAAGTAGTAGCTCCAAGAAAATTACCCTCACCTTAACAAATGAGCTAAACATGTTTGAAATTTGTGTATCATATAAAAATTTATATACTAGCATACTCATGAGTAGGTATGCGTATAACCATTGACACTAAACATGATTCTCCAGAAGAAATCAGAAAAATGGTCAATTTTCTTAATACGGTACTTGCAGATCAAGGTTATGGCGAGCAAGTATCATTAAATACTGAGAATAAACAAGGCGATATTGATTTGCCAAGCCCTAATCTGTTTAATGTATTTGGAAATGCTAGTTCGCAAAACTCTTCATCTTCTGGTTCAGAATCTTCTTCAAGCAGTTCATCAAGCTCTGATAAAAAACAAGAGCCAAAAAAAGAGGAATTTACTTTTGATGATTTAGATACCTATGGTGGATGATCTTACATTGTTTACAAATTAGTCTATTTTAGGTCGCCATTTGTATATTTCATCATGATGGTCATAGTAATAAATATTTACTATCCTCTTTATATGATCAACTTTGAAGATCATAACAAAACTACTATCAATATGCACTCGATTAAACATCTGTAATGGTGCCCTTAAAAATTTATATCCAAATGGTCGTTCTCTGATTTCAAGGATTTTCTTATGAATTATTTCAAGTTGTTTTCGACTCTTCCTTGCAAGTTTCGAGAATATTTTATCTGCTTCTGGTTTTACTTCTAAATGATACATTATTTACCTCTTAACTATTTTTCAAACCATAACGTCTAGCAAAATCATCAACTTTTATACTCTTTTGCTTCTTTATTTCTTCCATTTTTTTAATAAATTCAGGCCTTAATTCTGGTTCATTTTCTATTTCAACGTATTCACTTACTACATATTTTATAGCTTGAGCTTTGTCTTTTAGTCCATGCTTTGCTTTAACCATATTTAATACCCTGTTGGTGTTATCGTCTATTTCAATTAATGCTTGTACCATACTTAGTTCACCTAAGTATTACTAAGTCAAGCTTATTTATAAATGTTTTTATCAAATATCAATGATCGTTCCTTCTCTCCCAACATTGATTACTTTTGTTTTGCCAATCTTTTCTTCAATGCCCTGAGCTTCATGGACATGGCTGCAGAATAAAATGTCTGGTTTTAATTCTTCAACTGCTTTTCTCACGCCAGAACTGCCAGGAACAAAATGCGAGAATTTCTCCATCTTGGTACCTGAAGGATGGACATGCGTAACCATAATTTTTTTAGGTGTTTCTTTAACACCCTGAAAAGCATCTTTTAGAATTTTCTGGAATTCATCTTCTTTTAATTGGTTTAAACCTACATTTGCAAAACCGCAGCCAAAAATGCCCACATCTTCGTATTTGACTGAATACCCATGGATGTTTTTAACACCATAAAACTCAGTGATAAAATCAGCAGTTGCAAAACTATCATGATTGCCAGGGACAAAAAGAACCTTTTTCTTTGCTTTTTTAAAAGGACCAATGCACCCATCAAAACTTTTATCCATATGCGTAATATCGCCCGTGATAATAACTAAGTCAACATTCTCTTTTTCTGCTTTTTGTGCAAGCCGCTGCGCTAAACTTGCATCTCCGTGAAAATCTCCCGTTGCTAATATTTTCATAATTATAAGAAAGAATACTCTTTCTTATATAGTTTTGGGTTAATAGACAAGTGGAAATCGAATTGTTTATAAATTAACTTCAGTTTTTATTGGTATGCTTATCAAAAATTGCAGCTATGTGGTGACACAAAATAATGATCGTGAGATTCTTGAAAATATTGATATTCTTATTCAAGGAACTACTATTATCAAGATTGGTAAAAATCTTAATTCTAAAAAAAATGATGTCGTTATCTCTGGTAAAAATAAAATGGTTATGCCTGGCTTAGTTAACACTCACACTCATATAGGAATGCATTCATTGCGTGGCATCTGCGATGATGAAGAACTGCCTGCTTGGTTGGATAAAGTTATTTCAGCTGAAAAAAAGTTCACAGCAAAGCAGATTCAACAAAACGCTGAATCTGCTTGCAAAGAAATGCTGCGTTTTGGAACAACAACATTTTGCGAAATGTATCACCCTATAGAACCAGTTTTAGCAGGTGTTAAAAAATATCCAATAAGGTCAGTGTTGTGTCCTGTGCTTTATGACTTCTTAGGAACTATTGATCAACAATTTGAAACTGCAAAGAGATTAATTCTAAAAAAACATAGTCCTCTTATTACTATGGGTTTGGGAATTCATTCTATATATGCATGCAATCAAAAAATGATGATTGAAGCAAAACAATTTGCAAGAAAACATAATTTACTCACACCTATTCACATTGCAGAAACAAGAAAAGAACGGTTTGAAGTTCAAGATAAATATCAACGATTACCAGTTGATTATTTGGAAAGTTTTGATTTTTTAGATGAGAACACCTTGTTAGTGCATGCTATTTGGCTGACTAAAAATGAAGTTCGTGTTATTGGAAAATGCAGAAGTAAAGTAAGCCATTGCCCAATTTCAAATATGAAATTAGCTTCAGGAGGAACCATGCCTTTGATGGAAATGTTTGAAAACAACGTTGTTGTTGGCTTAGGCACTGACAGTGTTGCATCTAATAATAATATGAATCTGTTTGAAGAAATGAAAGTTACAGGTTTATTGCATAAATACCATCGCTGGCAACCAAGCTGTATTACCAACCAGCAAATTATTGATATGGCTACTATTAATGGCGCCAAGGCACTTAGTTTAGATAAGGAAATTGGTAGTATTGAGGTTGGCAAAAAAGCAGATATTATTATGCTAGAGATAGGACTTCATTTACACCCAATTTATAAAGAAAATGTTCTTTCTCACCTTGTTTATGCAGCATCAGGATATGATATTACTGATGTTCTAGTTGATGGAAAAGCGGTTTTGCGAGATAGAGAATTTGTAGAAACGAATAGGAAGTGATGAACTTACAGAAGTAGTTGCAACTTATTTACCTAAAAAATAATTTAATATTACCCACATGGTCAGTTTACCTTTAGTATTAGTCGTTGAAGATAGTGACGGATTTATCAAAACTATTCAAAGAACTCTTGAACCAGCTTTTAGGCGATATGAATGGCGTTATGCAACAACAGTAGCATCTGCTCAAACTATTTTAGATGAAAGACTATCTGATGTAAACGCAGTTTTTCTTGATGGTAAATTAGGCAGTGAGTATACGTGGCAGCTAGCGCGTGATATTAGAGCAAAATATCGGTTTAATGGTACGATGATTTATATTGGTGGCAGTGAAATACCTAAAGGATTAGAATCACTTTTTACAGAATGCAAGCCGAAGGCTGATCCGCTCAATGATAGTTTTGTTAAAGCTATGAAATACCAACAAGAATTACTAGAAGTAGTACAGAAGTATTTAAAATAAAAAATAAATAAAAATATATTTAACACATTTTGCAAACATTTTTCTTTTTTGATTTTGTTGTTTTTTTAGCTTTTGATTTTTTTGCCGGCATATTCATTACCTCCTCTTTATGATTTTTATTATTTATGTTGTTTAAATAATGTTTGTTTTTTCTTGAGTGCTATTTTTTCAATAAGCAAAATTCCTGTATTTTCATCTTCTATTATTGGTGTTGCTTTTTTTATTACTAATTTTTTCTTAAAGATTGGAGCATCAAGAACTAATGATTCGTATTCTCCACCTTCACCTGCTGGGTGCAAACCAAACTTAGTATGCAATGTCATTAATTCATTCAAAGCATCTTTTGTTATTTGCCTTCCTAACCATTGTTTTGTTAATCCATACGCTGCAATGCTTTGGATAATAATACAAAATCCATTGTCAATCATGTCTTTCAATAAAAGTTCTTGATTTTTATGCCATAAAGGAGCAAAACACTTGAGTTGCAATTCCTCGCAGATTCTATTAACGCGTTCAGCTTGATAGTCTGAAGCTACTGCGCCTACAGCAATACCTTCAATCTTATATTGTTTTTTTGCTTTTTCAAATGCCTTTTTCAAATCCTGCAATTCTGTTTCTTTTTCACCTTTTGTTGTTTGCTCAATTAAGGGAAGTTCCATTGCTTGAGCTTGTAGTTTTGTAATGTCAATATTAGGAGTATGAAACATATACGATGCTTTATTTTTGGATTTTAAAGTAATTAAGCATTTCACATCCCATCCTTGGATCGTGTAGTAATAGACTGTAAAAGTTGAATCTTTACCTCCTGAAAATAAAATTCCTATTTTTGTAGTTGAAGAAACATTATTTTTATTCATCGTTCTGACTTCCATCACGTTTTTCTGGGGATTGTATCTTTTGTTCAATTTCTTTTAATTTACTATTTAATATTATATTTGAATAGTATGTATTTCCTATATCTTATTCTATTATTACCCTAATGCCACATCTAGAAATAGCATCAACACAAACCCAATCATTAGTCCAATCGTTGGCTCAGCTACAAACCCTTTTCTATGTGATTCAGGGATAATTTCCGCACTGATAACAAGAGCATTGCGCCAGCAGCAAAACCTAAACCCCAAGGTAATAGTGGCCTGAATATTGAGACTGCTCCTGCGCCAAGCAATCCGCCAATTGGTTCTACTAATCCAGTTAGTAATGCTATCCAAAATGCTTTTTTAACACTATAACGATGAGCGATTAAAGCCAAAGCAACCACCAATCCTTCTGGAATGTTCTGAAGTCCAATGCCAATTGCTAAAGAAATACCATTTAATAGATCTCCGCTTCCAAAGCCGACACCTACAGCCATGCCTTCAGGAAAATTATGGATTGTTATAGCAAAAATAAACATCCACAACATTGCTATTTTCTTTCTTGTAAAATCAATGCCGTGTTTAATAAAGAAATGTTCGTGTGGAATATTTCTAGAAGTAAACTGTAAAAACCATCCACCTAATAATATTCCTACAACCATCACTATTGCAGCTTTAACACCATTGCCTGCAGCTTCTAAACCAGGGATAATAAGTGAAAAACTTGTAGCTGCAAGCATGACTCCTGCGCCAAAACCCATGCAGACGTCTTGAAGTTTGATTGAAATTTTTTTTGTAAATAAAATTGGGATTCCACCTAAACCTGTAGCAAGTCCTGCTAATAAACTGAAGACTGTGCCAATGATCCAAATAGGATAATTGCTGAGAAATGTGAGGAATGCTTCGTTCATGGTTGTTTTCTAGGAAAGGAGGTATATAATAGTTGTGATAGTTTGGCGTTGTCCCGAAAGTCATAAATATGTATACTGGCATGAAAAATTGTATGATGAAACACAATAATTCAACAATCCAGTATACAGTAGAACAAGTACAACGCCTAGTTAAAAAAGTTTGTTATGAGAAACAGATTTCTCAG